>NZ_JAVRBM010000091.1:0-36723 GCF_034531255.1 Nostoc sp. ChiQUE01b
TTTGAACTCGGAAGTTGCACCTTTTTGCTTGAACGTTGAGCCTTTGAACTCGGAACTTTAACCTCAGCACTCAGCACTCAGCACTCAGCACTCCCCAATGCCCCATGCCCAACTCAATTATGAAGAAGTGCTTCGGGGGAATTTACTGTATCTTCTGGTATGGAAGTTTCACCTTCCAATCCATTGATTCGACGGTAAAAATCTTGGAGATAATTTAAATCTTGAGAAAAAAAGTTTTCCACAATTGCAGGAGTCACTTCTGATAAAGCACCCAAGTGGGTAATCACTCGCGACAAGATAATAATTGTGGCATAAACGGGATTGGCTTTAACACGTGGGTCACGCAAGGGTGCAATCTCGTCTATCGCCGTTGATAACCGCATTACACCTTTGCGATGGAGGTTGCCTTCAGAATCTAGATACCCCTTTGGCAGTGTAAATTCAAACTCTGTGGGAAACATAATCCTCCTAATTATTTCACGCGTTTAAATTCCTCAAAAGCAACCTCCACCTCCTCAATTTCGATGTCATGGCTGCGGGCGTTGACATCGGCAATTTTGTAACTTGCAGGCCAAGCACCGGCTAATTCAAATCTAGCTACTTCTTGATTTGCCTGATTATAAATAGACAAAGCAACAAGTCTACGTTGCTGTGACCAATTACCCTGTTGGACTTTTTCAAACCACTTCCAAAAATCCATAGAGTTGGTGATACCTCTACGCAGAATGAGATTACCACTCTTGGGATTGCTAGGAAGCTTAGTTCTCACCACCTGACCTTTTGACTGCCCTTTTGTACCCCAGGTTTGAGAAGTGACTTCAGTAATTTCAATTACCTCTTGTGTTCTTTTAAAGCCTTGACACTCCAAAAAGAAACAATTGGCATCGTTTTGACCTTCTAGTGTCAGTTCTAAATAGAACCGATGGGCTGTCAGAACTTCTGGAATTCGACTTGCGGATTGTACCACTGTTAATTACTGCAAATACTAAATTATTTAATCCGTTTAATTCCTTCGTGAACCAATTCAACAGTCTCATTTGCCATATCACCACCAGAGGCAGTTAAGGTAGGCCCGGTGTATTTACAGGGATAACAATTAACAATGTTCCACCGTGCCTTTTCAGAGCCTTGTTGGTCGTAAGCAACCACCGAGCCAGTCTTACGATTCTGTGACCACTTCCGAGGGTCTCCCATGTCTTCGTTACAGTCTTGATACCATTTATAAAGGTCTATATCATCAGTGGCGATAACTTTTACTGTGATGTTGGTAAATTTAACAACAGTTGGTGTAGCTTGACGCATTAGTTTTGCGCCCTTAGATGAACCGTGAACTTCTTGCGCTGGTGTATTCTCAACGCCTAGTCCGCTAATTTCTTTAATAAACTTATCAGTAATTCCGTCAGCCTCAAAGTAAAACTTACAAGAGGTTAAAAATTCGCCTGCCATACTTTTAGACTCCTTTATGTGATTAATTTGGGAATGGGGAATGGGGAATGGGGAGTGGGGAATGGGGAATGGGGAATGGGTAAAGAGAAGAAGTCTTTTGCCCTACTCCCTACTCACCACTCCCCACTCCCTACGCATATTGCTATTCGCTATCTTCAATGCCATTCCATTGGCTGATGCGGAAAACAACAAATTCAGCTGGTCTGACGGGACAAACACCAACTTCAATATATAAACGTCCTAAAATTCTGGTTTCTGGTGGGTTCAATTCTTCGTCGCACTTCACATAAAATGCTTGGGCTGGAGATGCCCCAAACAAAGCACCTTCACGCCAGATACGTTCTAAGAAGTTACTGACGGTGCGGGTGACACGCGCCCATAAATCTTGGTCGTTCGGTTCAAAAACTACCCACTGAGTCCCCAGTTCTAGGGATTTTTCGATATAGCTAATTAATCTACGCACACTGATGTAACGCCACTCTGTTTTATCTGGCTCAACTAGAGTGCGTGCGCCCCAAATGCGAATACCTCGATTGGGGAAGTTGCGAATACAATTTATCCCCAAGGGGTTTAATAGTTCTTGTTCGCGGAAGTTAGTGTCATAGCCCAAACCGATTACGCCTCTGGGAACTTCATTTGCTGGGGCTTTGTAAACCCCTCTGGTTTCGTCGGTGCGGGCCCAAACACCCATCACATGACCACAAGGAGGTACTAAAATTGGATTACCGCGATCGCGTGGATTAGGTACTTTAATCCAAGGATAATAAAGGGCCGCAAACATCGAACGACGGTTAAATCTATTCAACCATTCCACTACTTGCTGCGGTTTAACGGCTTCCGGTGGCGCATCAAGTACAACCATGCGGTTGGGCGGATTGGGAATATCGCCACTGGCAGAACCCTCGCACATACTAATCATCAGTTCGATGATGCCGTGAACTTGATCTAAATTCAGTACTTGCTCTTGATAAGCCCGCATCACATCAGGACAGGCCAGCATCGTAATTTCATCAACTTCAAAGATACCGCGTACCCCGGTGCGATCGTCTCTAACCCCTTCTAAATTTTGCGAAAATCTATCGGGTGGAGTGGCAACAATCGGCGGCGCTAGTTCATATTGACCATTAACCGGACGACGAGCTAAAGGCTGTCCGCTTTGAGTAATATCTTCTACAGTGACATACATCGAATTTCTCAATGCCGCCAGCGCATAAGTGGCTACCTGAACAGCAGCCTCGCGGTTCATTGTCAAATTTTCGTATTGCTCTAGAAGTTCATCTCCCCGACGAATTTCGATGGTGAAATATTCGCCTGTATTGGGAGGCGCTTCTCCTTCAGTACCTTCGGGTAGAGCGCGGGGCGAACCATCAATAATGACAATATTTACTAATCCACCTGCTGCTTGCTCAGGGCGCAAAGTAAAGCGCAGGGCTGGACGATTACCTCGAGCGTTTATTCGTAAGTTAGCCGGTTCTGGAGTTGCGGGTCTGGGTGCGCCTGGTAACTGAGTCCCGATACTTGTTACCCAGCAACGACCGCCACCATTCATAAAGTAGCCGTAGACTGAAAAGGGTAAATAAGCGTTGAAGTCGGTGAAGCCATCAGAGTTGGGACGGGCAAAGTAGTTTAAAAATTGCGTCCAAGTGGTCACTAGCATAGGCTTGTATAATTCAGCCCCACCACGAACGTCTTCTGTAAAGCCAACAAATCCAGCAACTGCTGTGCTAACACCTTCAATTGGTCGGCTACCTCGGTCAATTTCTTCAATATAGACACCAGGAGCAAAGTAATCAAGTCTAGCCATGAAAGTCTCTCCAAGTCAGTAAAAATCTAATTATTCAGGAGTTAGAAATATTTCTTTGAAAGTATTACTTTGGTTATCTACCAGTGCATTGACGTTTTGAGGTAAATAGCCTGGATGATTCAGAGTCAAAACATAATTACCTAAATGAAGGTCTTCAAAGAAGAACAGCCCTTCTTTAGTGGTTAATATCGACTTTTCAGTTCCTCTCACAGCCACTTCTGTCGCTACCAGCGGCAGATTTGTCAGTGCACTTTTAACAATACCTGCGATCGCAACTCGCCTGGTTAATACTAGACTGTCACTATCGCGAGACAATTGATTTCGCAAATTGAAAATTCGCTCCCAAACCAAAGGCACTGGAGTCGGTTGTGGCTCGAAGGGGATTGTAACGGTCAAATATAAGGCTGAACGCAATGGCACATTCAAAGCGCTCCATAAAGAGCCAATCTCAATTGGCGGCTCTAGGGCAATTGTCATGTTCAAATTACCATAGCCCCGTAATTCAGGAACCAAAAACTCCTCTTCCAAGGTGCGATGGCGCAACAGCACAGTCAACGCCTCACTGATAAAGTGATGCTCACCTAAAGCTGTTCTATCCCAGGCTGTTAAGAGCAGCGAAACATCAAACCAAGCGGGTGCCCAATTTACAGTGGCAGGTTGTAGAGCGCGTGTTAGCTTGCGTTCTACTTGTCTGCCAGAATGTTGTACCTGCTTACTCTCACGTATATCAAAAATGTATAAATTGAGAGTCGGCCCTGCTGCATCTTCCCTACGATTACCAGGATGGCTAAACTCAATTTGCTCTGTACTGGTAAGTGAGGTTCCTCCAGCTAGAATTTCGGCTAAAGTTTGAAGAACGAAGATAAGCATGAAGGTGTTGTGCTGGTAGCTAATCCAGATGCATCTACAGTATATGTATCAGTCTTCTAAAGTTAATTAGACTTTTGTCGATATTTTGGCAATGGGGCATGGGGCACGAGAGGCAGACGAGAAAGACTTACTACAACTTATCCTCTGCTCCTCTACTCTCTCACTCCTAAAATGATGATTGAGAAAGCTTGAGAATATTAGTTTTTCAAGAATCCGAAAAGTAGCAACTTCAGTTTGTAGATTAGTTTGGAGCAGTTTTTAATTGGACGCACCACATTTTTTCTTATGGGGTGGGTCGAAAAGCCTGCCTAGTAGTCCACCAGACTCAATACAGTTGAGTTGAGCATTTTTTCCTTCTCTCTGTGTTCTCTGCGCCTTTGCGCTAGCCTGTGGCAAGCCGCTCCGTGTCTACGTTAAAAAATTAACTTTCATAAAGAGTTTTAGCCGCATGAATCGAATTCAAATAGTCCCATAATTCCATAAAAATAGCAGCAACAAACTGTAGCTGCTGCATTTTCAAATGTTAAAATCTTAAAAAATAAAATTTGACTAGTAATTGAATATTAGGAAATTCGATTCCACTCAACGGGACCAAAATTTGATCCTTTTTGCACAAATCTATAGTTTGAAAAAATCTCAATTGACACAACTCCGACATTCCTGTTCCCTCCTTTTGGTACATCGACCCACTCACCTGTTGCTCTATCGCCTACAAGGATTCCTCGGAAGACATTAGTGTATCCTACTCCCCCGTCAGCACTTTGACCGTACCACCATACTTGATTGCCTACTTGTGTAACATAATAAGTCCCACCGTCGTTACTTTGCCACACACCGCTTAGATTGAAAACTTCCGAAATGAGAAATGTTTGACGCTGGTGGCTTGGTGACAGACTGCTCTCGGATAAAACTTTATGAGTTTCTGCTTTTTGTAAGGAAGTTATTGATGCCGAATTGTCAACAATTGTTAAACTTTTAGCCTTTGTTTCTTGGCTGACTAAGAGATTGAAAAATAAACCTGTTAGTGCAACTGAAACAACTAGTTTCAATTTCATTTCAAAGCTCCCACAAAGGATATAATTTGTACTTAAAATACATATATCAAGTGATATGCACCTGCAAATATCAACTTAATCATTCTTTGTATTAATTATTACAAACATAACTTAACAAAAAAATAAACATTACTGAGGCAGCATAAATTTATACTGGTCAGCAGAAGGGTAAAATATTTAGTTGCAAAAAGCGAGTGAACCTATGACACTAGGCTTTTCTGTACAAAAATTAAAGAATGGCTCGAATTATTTGAATTCCTCAGATATTCAGAGCTTTTGTCAGCTAGAGTCTGAGCAGTTAACTAGTCAATATCCAATTTTTTTCGCTCGGATTGTCTATCATGATTGCTTGCTGAAAAATCATCAGGAAGTTATAAATTATGGTCAATACCAAGCTTATTTTTCCCATCAAACTTTAGCTTATTTGCGCTCAGAAGCATGGCTGACAGATTTTCCACCTGCTTTGACTTTGCATGAATTTAGACTGAAGGATTTTTCATCTATTTGTTACATTTGCCCTATAGCCTATAGAAATCAAAAACCCGAATACATTCAAATCATTACTCATAAACCTCTGTCAGAGGGTTTGCAGTTATACGTAAAACGCTCTGCTATGCTTTTGAGTAAGTATGTAAATATTTACTTAGACTATGGAAGACAAAAAACTGAAATTCAACTCCTAGAAGATATCTTGCATCGAATAGGCCATCAATTACGTAACTCTCTAGGGCTTATTGGATTGTATGCACATAACTTATGCTTAGGGTTGGAGGATAGTCCTTGGCAAGGGCAAGCAACAATCATTAGGGAAAGTATACAAGATTTAGATGCTAATTTAAATGAGCTTATTGATTGTGGACAAGGAGCAAAATTAAGGGTAAAACCTCAAGATTTAAGAAGTTTGGTCGTTGAAAGTATCACGAATTTACACCCTCTAATTAATCAGAAAAAACTCAAAATATTGATTCCCGATACATCGACAATACTGAAGATAGACAAATTACAAATGAAACAAGTATTTGATAATATCCTCAGTAATGCCGTCCATTTCAGTCCTAACTCGGCAACTATTACCTGTAGCTGGCAAATTTTTCAAGATGAAGTTTTAATTAAAATTTCAGATCAAGGGCCAGGATTATCTCAAGAAGATTTGCAAAAAGTATTTTCCCCATTTTATTCTCGGCGGAAGGGAGGTACAGGACTAGGCTTAACTATTGCTAAAAAAATTGTTTTGGATCATCAAGGCAGTATCTGGGCACAAGCTTTATCAGAAAGTGGAGCACAATTTTCGATGATTTTGCCTCGACCAAGGAGTGGATAAATAATTCGTAATACTCGCCTTCTCTACGAGACCTACGCGTAGCTTGCTTAAGAGTAGGGGTACGGCGAGAAGCAAGCTACGTAATTCGTAATTAAAGATATGGCTGATGATAATAAGAAACTTTCGGTTTTGCTGGTAGATGACGAAGAACGGTTTCGTCAAGGGTTACGGACTCTACTAAATTTTTATAGTATTAATTCGGCGTTATCTGTAGAAGTTATTGGTGATGCAGATTCTGTCGAGCAGGTTTTAAAGTTTACAGCCCAGAAGTGTCCAGATTTAATTTTGCTGGATATGCAATTGAAAGGATGTGATGGAATTACAGTTCTGGCACGTCTTAAAGAAGCTGCTTATACTGGCAAAGTTTTAGTATTGTCGGCTCATCAAGAAGACGACTGGATTTTTAGAGCAATGCAGGCGGGAGCCGCGGGTTATGTGTTTAAAAATCGTGTGGCAACCCAATTGTGTGAAGCTATTGACACTGTAACTAGGTCAGAAATTTATCTACCTTCAGAAGTTGCTAGTCGATTTTTCCGGTTTTTTCAGGCTTATTCCGACTCTTGTGTAAAAGCATGTCATGAGGTGCATTTAACTGAAAGAGAGCAAGAGGTTTTATACTGGTTAACTCAAGGTGCTTCTAATGAACAAATTGCTAAACATTTATATGTAACAGTTGCTACTGTTAAGGCGCATCTCACTAGTATTTTTGAAAAATTGAAGGTTACTAGCCGGACTCAAGCGATTGTGGCTGCCCTCAAGCTAGGATTAGTTCACGCTTGAGCACGACAGAAGTAATCGGCGCAATTCACGAAACTCTTTGTATATGGCTTCATTTGAATCTTTTTATCAAGAATACCCCTGCTCGTACAATTCTCCCTTAAGTTGCGATCGCCCTTTCCAAACGGCGCAGCAAATCAAGGGTGCTAAGTTTTGCTTGGAATGTGGTTTTCCAGCAACTTTACCACAGGAGGCTGAGATTAAAGGAAGTCAGGGAACTTATCAAATAGCTAGTTTTGTCGGTGTGCGGGGTTTAGGCCGCTTATACTCAGCTATTCAACTCAAAGACAAACAACCTGTAATCATCAAAGAATACCTGCTCCCCAATCGTTCTTTTAATGAAAGTGAGACTCAAAAGCGCAAAGAGACTTTCAAACGGGTAGGTGGGGTAAGTTTAGCCGATAGTCGAATTCAAAACTTCCGTCTTGTCGAAACTAAAGAAGCGATCGCAGATGAAAAAGGAGAGCGCTGTTATTTAATTACTCAAGGTATAGAGTCATCCCAAACTTTAGGTAAGTATCTCATAGAAAAGGGAGCAATGACATCTCTTGATGTGCGTGAGGTACTAAATCAAAGTTTACAAACTCTCCAGTTTCTCCACACGCAAAAGCTGCGTTTTCCATCCAATCAAACGCAACTGGGTATCACTCACGGCAATATCAATTTAGATAGTACCTTAATTAAGGTAGAAAATAATCAAAATTTTTCTATATACTTTTGTGATTTAGCTATCTGGGAAAACTTATTTATTCCCCCGATTATTCCTCAACCCGCGCCCGTCAGACCTGACCAAGATTTAGAATCATTAGGATTATTAGCCTTTTATTTATGGGTAGGGCGGACAACTAATTTTTCATCTAACCAGCCTCTCAATCCTAGAGATAATCAACAATGGCCGGATACCGATAGTCATTTAAAGCAATTTATTTATCGTTTAATTGGGCTGGAAACTCCCTTTGAGAGTGCAGAAACGGCTCGTCAAGCACTGCTAGAACTTCCTAAAGAAGATCGTGGCAAAAGTTCGGTGCGTTCGTCGCCCGGTTCTCAAGAAATAAAAAAGCCTTTGCCAATGCCCTTACTTTTGCTATTAATCCTGCTTTTATTATTACTTGGTGGGGGAATTTGGTATTGGCTTTGGGGTAGGAAAACAGATAATCCTAATCAATATATCCAATGGTCTAGACTTGTGCGAAATTTTTCAGAAGTCCCCAACGTTCCTTCTGGACAATTTACCTACACAGGAGAAAAAGATAGTACATGGAGTTTTGTTTTAACACAATTAGTGGACAACAGTCGTTTAGGAGATTTATTGACCAGACCAAAGTCAGATGCGACAGCAACATTTGACTATAAATCTGTTTTATCATCAAATGTAAATAATCCGATTAAAAGTCTTGAAGAAGTCCAAACAAACAAAAAAGATTTTGCAATTACTAGTTTGGTAGACAACATTACAGATAAACTTGCGAAAAAAGCAGTAGCTTATGATGGGTTACTTGTTTTTGTAGCATTTAATAAAAGAGACTCAAATCTTGCCAATGCTCTTGGGGGGCAAATCAATGTTGAGCAATTGCGTCAAATTTACACAGGCAAAATTACTAATTGGCAGCAGATTAGTCCCAAACTTCCAAATCTGCCTGTGAAACCTTTTGCCCCAACTGAACCGGAAGCAATCAGTAAATTTCAAGAAATAGTTTTGCAAAATGCCCCTCAAGATGAAGCTTTATTTGCAGCAAAAGTTACTAAACTTGATACAACAAAAACCCAAAACCTAATACGCAGTGAGACTTTAGAGGGGCGAACCACTGGTATTATCAGTTTTGGAATTATCAGTAAAACTTCGAGTCAGTGTACTGGCTATCCGCTAGCGATCGCTAATGGCAAAAAGTCCGCTATTCAACCTCTGTTTCAAAAGCGCGATCGGCGCTCAATTAATCCCTCGGATGATTTGTGTCAGCATGATGATTATTATGTTGATGTCACAACTTTCCAAAGCTACCCTCTGGGATACCCTATTTTTGTAGTGTACCCTAAAGACAGCAACCGCCTGCCTGGTGGTTCTACATTTGCCCAGATGCTAACTACTCGTCAGGGTCAGTGTTTACTTACTAAAGTAGGTCTTGTAGCTTTACAACCTATGCCTGATGATATAAAATCTTATGCCTGCAAATCGGTGCCCTAATCCCAGTTGCGAATATTTTAACCGCGCCCTGCCTAACAATGCTAAGGTTTGTCCCTGGTGTTCCACTCCTGTGGGTAATGTAGTTGCCCCTACACCACAACCGCCTAGTCAACCACCGCCCAATCAACAACCGCCTGTTCAGTATCAGCGGCCACCTACAGACCAACCTAACTACCAACCACCCCAACAAGCTCCCGTTGATTATTCAACAGTCTATCAGCCAAGAGTTTCTTATCAACCAACACCGCCTGTTTATACCCCTCCGCCTCAAAGAGCGCCAGCTTTAAAGTTGATTCATAGCACCGGCAGAGAGTTTCACCTCGTTGGCGAAGGAGGTTATATTGGTCGCCGCAGTCAAAGTCCAGGAATAGCGCCGCCAGAAATTGACTTGACCGGTATTCCCAGTGAGGGAATAGTCTCTCGTCGTCATGCACGAGTCGATTGGGACTGGTCGCAAAATTCCTACATGATTGTTGATATGAGTACAAATGGTATTTATTTAAACAATAATCCTCTGACTCCTGGGATGCAGTATCGCCTGCTTAACGGTGATTCGCTGCGATTTGGTCAAGATAACCTAGTTAATTTCACTATATATGTAGTGTAGTAAAAAGGTAATTTGGTAATCAAGATTCTCTGTTTTGCAACTACATGAAGTATACCTCTCTCCAATCCTCACGCTACTGGGAACGCTAGCTAAAAGCGAACAAGTAGGGCATTGCTCGCCCAACGCAGTGGTTCCCTTTACTAAAAGGCTGCGGTGTACACACAAGTCGAAAAAAGCTTGATTTTCCATTGTTCTTTCGTTTATCTCCTTCCCATGCAGAGCATGGGAATGGCTGATTAGAGGCTGCTGTCTCCAATCAGGCATTGAGTCTCTGACTCAATGAATGCATGGACAGTCGGAGACTGGGCAATACTGTTCGGTTAAGGCAAGAGACGCGATGAATCGCCGTCTCTACAATAATCATTTTCAATTGGGCAGCTGGTTTCTATTGTTTCGCACGACTGACCTTAATTTTGATACCGTCCTCTTCTTGCAGTGCTTGGCGTAGACGATCGCGAACCTCTGTCAAATCTGGTTTTAGTCTGATCGCTCGCTGATAGTATTTGATTGCAGCTTTGATATCTCCTGATTGGTGGTGAACCTTGCCCAAATCGTAATTGAGTGCAGCATAGCGATCTCGATCGGCTGCGGATAGTTGGTCTTGTGCATAGAGGACGGTTGCAATTCCTACCTCGGCTTCAAGGTAGTTGGGTCGCAGGGCTTGGGCGCTTTGGTAATGTGCGATCGCATCGTCCAAGTCTCCTTGTTCTTGTAGGGCAAATCCTAGATGATAGTGAACTTCTGGTTGGTTTGGATTTAGGACGAGAGATTGCCGATAGTATTCCGTTGCAGTTTCTAAATCATCTGCCTGTTTGCAGTGGTTGCCTAATTTATAATTGAGGGCAGCATAATGCGCTTGTTTTTCTGAGGGCAGCTTTCCCTGAGCATAAAGAGCATTCGCTAAACTGACTTCGGCTTCAAGATAGTTGGGTTGCAGGGCTTGGGCGCTTTGGTAATGTGCGATCGCCTCGTCCAAGTTTCCTAGTTTTTGGAATGCGATGCCGAGGTGATAGTGAGCTTCTGCTAAAGTGGGCTGCATTGTGATGGATTGGCGATAGTATTCGATCGCAACCTTTAAATCACCTACCTGTTTTCGTCTGCTACCCAATTCATAGTTAAGGGTGGCGTAATGCAGTTGCTTTTCTGGGGGTAATGTTCCTTGGGCGTAGCGAGCATTTGCCAAAATTACTTCTGCTTCGATGGAGTTGGGTTGAAGTTCTTGGGATTTTTGGTAATGTGCGATCGCGGCTTCCCATTGATTCTGTTGTTGCAACGTATAGCCCAGATTATGATGGATTGCTGATGAAAGCATTGAGGATTCACAAGGGAGTGCTAAAGCTTGCTGATAGGCTGCTTCTGCTTCTGGTAATTGATTTTGAGCTTGATACAAGTTGCCTAAACTAAACCAGGCTTTCACATCTTGAGGTTGCACCTGAAGGACATATCTGAACAACTCTTCAGCAACTGAGTAGTTTCCTTTGTGTTGCATCAAGACTCCTAACCGATAGAGTGCACCTGGGTGTTGAGGTTGCACGTTCAAAATTTGATGATAGCCTTGCTCTGCTAGATCGAGTCGGTTGGTTTGTTGGTAATGGATAAAACGGTGGAGCGCTTCTGGAATTGTTCTTAAATTTAGCGCTTGATTTTGGTGCGATCGCTTGGGCTGGATCAGCATGGTTTTGATCTGACGGGCTTTGGCTCCAAACGAAAACTTGTATGCCTCGTTACCCATCAGGAAATCATAGACTTTAAATTTATTGTCGATCGCATGTTGAATCCCGTAGGCATGAAGAACCAGACCAGAAGAAAGCTCTCTGGCGGTGTCGTCGCGACCTGCGATGAAGAAGAGAGCCGTTTTGCCATCAAAATCCATTAGGTTGGCGATCGCGCCCAGCGGTTGGTTCCCTTGCCAGAGCACTGGTAAGTATAAGCTTTGGTGTTCAAAGCTATGACGCAAAATAAACCCGATTTTCTCTACGATTTTTTGGCAGTAGTCTGCGCCTTTTCTGCCTTCCCAATTGGTTTGCCAAAATCCTAAGAGGATCTCTAGATGAAGATCTAAATTCTCTGCGTTGACCTGAGTCAGGTGGAACTCGTTGGAGCTTTCAACTTTTCTCAAGAGGCGTCTGATTTTCTGTCGAGTGTTGGAGCTAACGACAGTTTGCAGGTATTGTTCCCAGTCGTCTGGCAAAGCGATGTACGGAACAATGCTATTGTCAATTTGATCTACTAAATCGCTCAACCGTTCCTGTTGTGCCAATTCAAAGGCTTCTGTGGAGAACTGATCCAGGAACCGACTCATTCGACATTTGCTCGTTTGAATATTTTCGACTTCAAAAATAGACCAAGTTTCCTGCTGTTGCTGAAGGAATTGGGCAAAGGCAGAAGTGACTGCTGCTTCGTATTCTGGCAAGCAAATAAACCCAAGATGCTCTGACTCTGCAACTCCCATCATCGAGAGACGACTCTTGAGCCAGCCTTCGGGATGTTCTGCGATCCCAATTTCTAGCGGAAAAAATGCCACATACTCTGAATTCGGGGCAGTTGATTTTGCCGCTAATATAAACCACGCGGCACGGGAATAGCTGCACAATTTTTTCACCATACCAGATATCCAAGTCCAAGACAAGAAGAATTGAGCTTCCGGATCGGTTTTGTATACGGAGTCCCAATGGTTTGCGATCGTTTGAAACGTTTCAAAATTATCAATGATCTCAATTTCGATGTCTTTCATACTGAACTCTCTGGCAGATGGAAGGTGATGCAGTTGCAAAAAATCTCCTGGCTGAAAGCGGCCAAGTATCGCTTTCAAGAGCCAGGAGATTTGTGAACTATCAAAAGCTAAAGTGGAAGAACCCAGCTTTGCAAGTATGAGGTTGCGGTGATTCCGAAATGGTAGAAAAGTTAAGCTCCGGCACGCTGGGAAGGTTACACAACCATTTGGGTTCCACAACACTCACTCAATTTCTAGTCTTTGCCATAGCCCTTGCCATAGCCCTTGCCCCAGCCCTTGCCCCAGTCTTTGCCCCAGTCTTTGCCCCAGTCTTTGCCCCAGTCTTTGCCCCAGTCTTTGCCATAGCCCTTGCCATAGCCCTTGCCGTAGTTACCTCCGCCTACTAAAGTGTTTGCGGATTCAGCTTGCTCTAAGTAGGTCAAGTCGTTAATAATCATTTAGATTTCTCTCCCGAATCAAAAGTGATTTTGTTAGCTGTTTTAGTCTTGACGCGTCAACTCTACTTGGACTTAGGACAAAAAATTTCTTTTCTTAAAGTGTAGAAAAAACCTGGATTGCTGCGGTAACCCCGCTTATACAGCGGCAACCCCGCTGATACAAATGACGTGCTAAGATTTCTTGCCCTCACGCGCCTGTTCTTTAACAACTACCAGTAATTAAACATGTAATACAATCTATCCAAAGAAGTATAATAATTTTGGTTTTTTAATACATAATATACTAAATATGTTTGTAACTCGCTTGAAACCTTTGCTGGGCAATAATAGCAGTCGTTATTATTAGCGTTTTAGGCTTGATTATGAAATTGATGCTAGAACTGCCTGTAAGTCTTGATTTACAAGGTATTTTACGGACTTTGACTTCGTAATGTTTCCAATTTAATTGTCAAGTTAATTGCGGGTTTGACTGCTTATACTTATTTGCCTTAACAATTATTTCTTGACCAAATAATTATTAATTCGTAATACTTTGGCTAGGCTCAGTACAAGTTCGTAATTCGTAATTACTTGGTGTCAGAGCAAGCACTGAATTTTTACTGAGCGTGGTCAACAAGAAAGCGCCACTTTCTTGTTGACCACTAATTGCAACTACGAATTACGAATTATCAATTACGAATTACTTTGACATCTACGCCCAAGACTTACCTGCTCTACATCCTGCTATTTTTAGTTCGTCGAACTCACATTTATTAAATCCAAAATCCAAAATTCGGTCATTAGTCATTTTCGGCGATCGCGAAAGACAAAGGACAATGGACAAATGACGCTGGACGGAGGACAAAGGAAAAATGAGCAATGTATTTCGGGAATTTCTGCAAAAAGTAGGCAGTGGAAACCACACAGCTGAGAATTTAACTCGTATTGAAGCAGCCACCGCTACTAAAATGATGCTGCTGGGTGAAGCGACACCAGCCCAAATTGGAGCCTTTTTGATTGCTCACCGAATTAAGCGTCCCACGGGAGAAGAGTTAGCCGGAATGTTGGATGCTTATGAGGAGCTGGGGCCAAAACTGCAACCCATAGCCTCTGGGCGACCAGCGATCGCTCTTGGCATCCCTTATGATGGTAGGACACGCACAGCACCAATTAGTCCCGTAACAGCTTTACTACTCGCCACAGTGAAACAACCAGTGGTAATGCATGGTGGCGATCGCCTACCAACTAAGTACGGCTTACCCCTGATAGATATTTGGCAGGGTTTAGGAGTCGATTGGACTACCTTACCCCTAGCAAAAACCCAACAAGTGTTTGAGCAAACGGGAATCGGCTTTATTTATCTACCTCAGCATTTTCCCTTAACTACAAGTATTTGGGAGTACCGCGACCAGCTTGGCAAACGTCCGCCGTTGGCGACAATGGAGTTAATTTGGTGTCCTTATGCTGGGGATGCTCACGTAATTGCAGGGTTTGTTCATCCGCCGACAGAAGGAATGTTTCAGATAGCTCTCGGACTGCGGGGAGTAACAAAATTTACATTAATTAAGGGATTGGAAGGTAGTTGCGACTTACCGCGCGATCGCACTGCAATCATCAGCTTATCTTCATCCGTAGCACCCCAAGAGGTAGAACGATTGCACCTCGTACCGCGTGATTACGGCTTTACTACCAAGAACGTATCCCTTGGAACTACTGAAGAACTGGTGGCGGATATTCAAGAGGTTTTGGCAGGTAAACCAGGTGAATTGATGCAAACAGCCTTGTGGAATGGCGGATTTTATCTATGGCGGAGTGGTATTTGTTCAGATATGGCAGAGGGTTTAGCGAAAGCAGAAGAATTATTAACCAATGGTGTAGTAGCAGCTAAACTCCAAGAACTGAGCCAGGCAGTAAATTCAGTGTCAGCAGATATACCCTTTAGGGTGTCAACGACTTCTCCAAAATAGATTTTTGTTCCAACCAATCTTTACCTACTTGGATACTGATATCCGAGGCAAGGTTGCCAGTGCTTTCCACGCGCACTTCTCCAAATCCCAAAGTGCTGCGAATTGATTCAGCACTGTCACCATCTCCTTGTTGGGCGACAATATGAGTTACATCTAAAGGTTCACTCCATGCCTTGGCCACATAGATATTGCGATATCCAGATTTTTCCAAGGCTCTAATTAACGGTTGGAGGTTAGAGCGATCGCCACCTGTACTATCTTGAATTGCTACACGCAAAGAGCGGGGGTCGGTCGCAGTCCCCAGCTGTTCCTGTTCTGACTCCAAACCAAAGTGTTGAGCCATCAGTTTGGCAATACCATCTTTGTTGGGCAACCAATAGCTAGCATCAAACTCGCCTTTCTCGCTAAAGCGACCTGGCAGCATTAACATTTGCATATTAGAGCGATTTGTCCGCACCCCAAAACCCATTAGCGCCACTAACTCTTCAACCGTCAAGTTAGTATCAATGTGTTCTTTCACGACATCAAGAACTTTAGGTAATTGAGCAACAGTAGCCGGGTTTAGTGTTTGCTCCATCAAAGCGCGAATCACCATTTGCTGGCGCTGAATCCGACCAATATCACCGAGTTCGTCATGGCGAAAACGCAGCAATTGTAGTGCCTGATCGCCATTGAGATGCTGCTTACCCGCCTTCAAATTGATGTACAAATGTTGAGAATCATCTTGATATTTCATATCTTTAGGAACGTAAACTGTCACGCCACCCAAAGCATCAATCAGCTTGGCAACTCCCAAAACGTTAATTCGGACATAGCGATCGATTCCTGCCCCTCCTAAGAGATTACTGACAGTTCTGGCAGTCAAAGCTGGGCCACCTTCAACGTTGGCGGAGTTAATTTTTTTTACTCCATAACCCTCTATTTCCGTGCGGGTATCTCTGGGAATGGAGAGCATATTTATTTTTTTCGTCTCTGGATCAAATTTGACCAAGAGCATCACATCAGAAAGACCATCAAAAGAGTTTACTTGGGGCAGGTATTTGAGGTTTTTGGTATCTTCGGGAGGGTTTTGGATATCTGGCGGAAGTACGCTCATTCCCATCACCAAAAGATTCACTGGACGAGTTAATTCTGAAAATCGCAGCACACCTCCAGAAATGCGATCGCTATCAAAGGCCGCCTCATCCTTGGGAGTGAGCTGCGCTTGTTGCAGAGGCGTACTGGTTAAAGACACTGCCAAAAGCGCCCCCGCAGTTGCTGACACCATTGCAATACCACTCATCCCTACCCAAAACCACAGCCAACGTCCTGATGTCGATTTCTGGGAAATTTTTTTACTAGACTTTGAGGCTTTTCCCGACTGGTTTTCTTCCGCCGAACTTCTTTGAATGGTCACAGACTTCCTCACACTTACTCACTAATCAAATTCAGTATTTTTGCAGACTAAAAACATCCAAACAAATCAACCCATAATAGCTAACTATTAATTATCGGTGCTAACTTTTTTAATGTAGTGTCAACCACAACACTTATAGCAGCATTTATTCTTTTTTTGGGACAACCTAGAGATGTTTTACTGAAGTATGGCAATAATAAACTGGATTTGACTAGATATATAAATAAATAAGCCATAATTTTTCTAAAAATCAGTAAAAACACCGACAAATTTTCACCCTAAAAAATTAAGATAAATACTTGCCAAGCACTCGTTCAGCTAAACTACTAAACCCTGGTAAACGACCAGATTTGCCCTGCATTAGGCGCAAAATCAACCAAACACTTACTAAAAAGTAACTTGACGTGAGAAAGCTATTGAGGATAAATAGACGTAGCGGAAAAAAATCTGAAGTTGCTGCTCCGGTAGCTAATAATAAATAACTCAACAACCAAGTAAGTGCCAAAGTAATAGACAGACGACTAATAGCAAGTTGTTCCCGACTACCCTGGCCCCGATAGAGCGTCCACAAGGATGGAAAAAAGCCGACGATCGGAACTAAATGTAAAAGCAACTGTATTTTGGGGATTGGGTATTGGGGATTGGGTATTGGGTACTGGGAATTGGGTATTGGGTACTGGGGATTATTATTTTCCCCCTGCTCCCCCGCTCCCCTGCTCCCCCGCTCCCCTGCTCCCCCGCTCCCTTGCTCCCCCGCTCCCCACTCCCCATTCCCCATTCCCCACTCCCCATTCTCTTTTGGTTCAAAATTCTTCATTGGGGTTAGTCTAACTCTTAAACTAGAAGGATGAATAAGACTCATATAGTTAGAGATAATAAGCTGTAAAGAAAAATTTCATTTAGTTCTATTCCGCAATCAGCTCAAAATGCAGACACGTAAGCTACTCGACTGGTGGCAAACATTTACTCCAATAGCGCGAATCGGGGCGATCGCGCTATTCGCTCCGCTGCTAGTTATCAATGGTTGGGCAATTTCGGTATTTTTCAATTATTTCCATTCTCTCATAGTCATTTTAGTCGGAGCCTCAGTGCTAGCATTTCTGCTCAACTACCCCGTGAGTTGGATGGAGCATCATGGTGCTAAGAGAGAGCAAGTTGCTATTTTAGTATTTCTCTTGGCTTTATCGATTTTATTGGCATTGGGTGTGACACTTTTTCCCCTAGCTCTTACCCAAGCTCAACAACTGGTGGCGCGTTTGCCAGAGTTAATCGACTCTGGACGCTCTCAGTTAATGATATTAAACGGGAAAGCTGAGACTTTTGGCATACCGATTAACCTCGATGCTCTGGTGGTGCAAATCAACGATCGCGTCAAAGGACAATTACAAGCGATCGCCGGACAAGTTTTAAATCTGGCTGTACTCACAGTTACTAGCCTGCTAGATATTCTCTTAACGATAGTTTTGACTTTTTATCTTTTACAGCACGGGGGTGAACTCTGGGAAAGTTTAGTCGAATGGCTACCTAATAAATTTCGCGATCCTTTCTCTAAAACAGTCCGCTTAAGCTTCCAAAATTTCTTCATCACCCAGTTGATTTTATCTACTTGTATGGCTTCAGCCCTTATTCCTACCTTTTTGTGGCTGAAAGTGCCATTTGGGTTACTATTCGGCCTAACTATTGGTCTGATGGCTCTTGTCCCCTTTGGCGGTTCTGTAGGCATCGCCTTGACTACACTATTGGTAGCATTACAAGATTTTTCAATGGGTGTGAGAGTGTTAATTGCAGCGGTAATTGTACAGCAAATTCTCGAAAATTTAATTGCCCCCCGGATTTTAGGCAGTTTTACTGGTTTAAATCCAGTTTGGATTTTAATTTCAGTCTTAACAGGGGCAAGAATTGGCGGACTATTGGGTGTAATTGTGGCAGTACCTACAGCTGTTGTGATTAAGACTGCTTTAAGTGCCTTGCGTCTTGGTAGCGGGACAAACGACAACGCCACTGGGGAGATAACTGCATCCGTTCCAGCAAACGAGTCCTCGAAAGCTGATGCCAACAAAACTTTGAGCATTTCTGAAGCGACATTGCCCTAATACAAGAAGGCAGCAGCAAGAAGTGTATCATCAGTTATTTATCAGGAACGGTAAAGGGCAAAGGGAAGGGTAAAAAGCTATTGCTCTTATGGTGGGCAACTATTATTAATCTTTTACCCTTTACCCCTCTTATTTATAGGAGGGTAGGTTGAAAACTCCGTGGCGTAGCAAAGAGATGAAAACCACGACGCAGGGTTAACCCTGCGGTGAAGATTTCTTAAAGAAAACGATGCATACAACTGCTTTTACAGAAGATTTGCTAGAAAGGAAAAAGTAATTTTGCATTCTTTTTTTGATGGAAAGAGCTTTTCGATACCGTTTCTATCCGACACCAGAGCAAGAGATTCTTCTGCGCCAAACATTGGGTTGCGTCAGATTGGTCTACAACAAAGCTTTGGCGGCTCGGACGGAAGCTTGGTACCAAAGGCAGGAAAGAATAGACTACTCCGACACTTCAGCCATGTTGACAGCGTGGAAGAAGCAGGAAGATTTAAGTTTCTTGGCTAATGTAAGTTCGGTTCCCCTTCAACAGGGATTAAGAAACTTGCAAAAGGCATTTGCTAATTTCTGGGCAAAGCGTAAGTAATTCTCCGAATCAAATCGGATTGCTATAGGACTATGATTTGATTGCGTGAAAAAACTCCGTACAACTCGAAAAGCCTTCAGCCCTATTCCCTATTCCCTACTCCCCATTACCCCTTATCCCCAGAGGGGGCCCCACCATCCCCAGCTACGTAGATAATTTCAGAAATCAAATATGATTCCTACATAACACTTATTTAAGTCAAAGAATTGGGATAAAAACTTTCGGATGCACCAAGAGAAGATGTAATTTCAGAAGTTGAAAAACTTGATGAATTAGAGATATTCATCAAGATGACTTTTCTCAGCACTGACACAATTCACGTCTTGAGAGTGCAGCCGGAAATGGACTCTGCAAGAATTGCTATTTGCTGGGTAAATTGGGATATAGATATGGAAAATTTTTCTGTGTAAACTTGACCAGCAAATGGTAATGAAAAACTATTATCAAGATTTTTTAATTCGTGATTGGGTGGAAAGCGATCGCACAAGAGCCGCTGAAGTCATCAGTTATGTATTATCAGAATACGGTCTGGGTTGGGAACCAAAGGGTGCTGACCGAGATGTGCTGCACGTAGAGGAATGTTATTTAGCTACTGGGGGAGAGTTTTGGGTAATTGAACACCAAAGTCAGTTAGTAGGTACTGGAGCATACTACCCCATACACCGAGGCGAAAAAGCTGTAGAAATACGCAAAATGTATCTTTTACCCAGCATCAGGGGTTTGGGATTAGGGAAATATTTGTTACAACAGCTAGAAGCAGCGATCGCAAGGCGTGGTTTTCAACAAATTTGGATTGAAACCGCCAGCGTTTTGGTGGAAGCAGTCAAGCTGTATGAAAGCAATGGCTACACTCCAGCAACGGGAGTAGAAACAACAAGGTGCGATCGCGTGTATGTTAAGTCATTGGTCAATGGTTATTGGTCAATGGTCATTGGTCAATAGTCATTAGTCATTTGTCCTTTGTTATTCACTAATGACCAATGACTAAATCAAAGAGTTGACAATTACAGATAAATCTGAGATATTAATATTTGGGTGATGATCGCGGGTATAGCTCAGTGGTAGAGCGTCACCTTGCCAAGGTGAATGTCGCGCGTTCGAATCGCGTTACCCGCTTCCAACTCAAACCTCTTGAATTTAACAATTCCAAGAGGTTTAGTGTTTTTAGGGTACGTTGAAGTGTTTGTAGATTAGCTCTGCACTCTTGTAAACCCCTGTAGATGTGGACAGGTAAGTTAAAATTAGCCACAATACAATCTATATATATTTGGATATATAGGACAAAGAGTTACACACTACAATAGATGTTTTAGCAATTACTGCTCTGGAAACAAACGCTTGTCAACTCCAAGGAATATAGATTGGACATAATGCCGATTTAACTTTGAGAACTGATAGTAATATATAGTCACCCAAAGAGAAATTAGCGGGTTTGTTGATGTGTATTGTTTACGAGCGTAGCCTGCCCAAAGAATTTGCTTGGTTGAGCGATCGCTCGCCACCTATGCTTAAAATTGTACCAGGTGTGTCAGCATAATAAATCCCCAAATAACGCAACCACATTACCTTGAAAGCGACAAATGAAGAGAAGGAAATTTTTAAGCAAAATCGCCAGCTACGGGGAAAGTTACAAATAGATAACTCCGTACTAATTTAGCAACTAGTATACTTAAAATTAGCTGCATCTACTATATTTAATCAGGACAATGTTTGTATCGCCTTTCTATGTATATAAACACAGAAGCCTCTAAGGCATCATACTCTCGCAGTTCGTGTAAAACACGCTCAAGTTATTAGAACGCTTGTGCAATCTCAAAAACCCGAAAAAATCGATTTCAATACCGAATACCCCTGTCCCTGTCGTCGCCGGGGTCAGTTAATTCCGATTACGCTGACAGAAGCATTTGGTTGCGATCGCTGTCAGCAAATCTTTGTCGTAGAAGATAATGGTCATGTCCTAGAACAGCTTTCTACCACCTATCCCTACAAACGGGCTTGGCGTTGGATGGGAAATAGTTGGCATGTTGTCCATCCCCGCTTGGGAGAAAGCTATCTGCCTATAGCGCTGGGCATTATTTTCGTGCTAGTGATTATATGGCTGCCATTAGCACTGCGATTGGCAAATGGTTCCAGCATTATTGCTTGGGCAATGGTGGCGGTGCTATTGGCTATCTTACCAGCACTAATGGTCTGGCTTACCTACAGACGTTAACTCAATGACTGTTGAAGTTTTGGATGACCACCCCGAACCGATTACTAGTGCCCAACGAGCCTATCAAGCTTCCCTAAAGTTAGGGATCACAAAGGGAGCAGACCGCAGTCGTGCAGTACTGGCAATGGCACAGGCGATTGAGCGCTCATTTGACGACATTCTAGAAGCCAATACCTTGGATTTAGAAGCCAGTCGGGAAATGGCAGTGCCTGAGCTGATATTAGACTGGCTGAAGCTGACTCCCACAAGGCTAGAGATGACAGTAGACATTTTACAACGGTTGGGGGAATTATCAGATCCGCTGCGACGCGTTAGAACCGCTGATTATCAACTGGAAGATTCCCAAAGTTATACCCAATTAATGCCCTTGGGAGTGATTGGATTTATTTATGAGGCGTTTCCCGATTTAGGGGCGATCGCAGCGGGTTTTTGTATCAAAACTGGTAATTGTATAATTCTCAAAGGCAGCACCGAAGCTAGCCATTCCAACGCCGCCATCGCTGAGGCACTGCAAAATGCGATCGCAGAAGTTGGTCTAGCTCCGGGCTGTCTAGAACTGATCACAGCAGAACATGGTGCTTCGATTCGAGATTTAGTCACCCAAGACCAGTACGTGAATTTAGTGATTCCCTATGGACGTTCTAGCTTAGTGCAGCAGGTAGTCCGACAGTCAACTTGCCCAGTTTTAAAGTCAGCGATGGGTAACTGTTACCTCTACTGGTCGCCCAATAGCAGCTTAGAAATGGTGCGCTGGATGATTTTTAATAGCCATCAAAGTGAACCCGATCAAGTCAACGCTATTGAAAAAGTACTAATTCATCGTCAAGCCTTACCATCATCTTTAGCCGTTTTATGGAACAGCTTGATGGAAAAAGGCTTTGAAATTAAAGGAGATGCAGAACTAGTACAAGCCTTTCCTCAGTTGCAGCTGGTAAAAGAAGGCGAATGGGGAAATCCTTATTTAACCAGGACAGTAGCTTTTAAACTGGTGGATAGCTTAGAGGCTGCGATCGCCTGGATTAATGAATACAGCAGTGGTCATGCTGACTCCATCGTGACTGAATCTTACCAGGAAAGTCGGCAGTTTGCCTTGGGAGTTACCAGTGCCTCTACCTACATCAACACTTCCCCGCGTTTTTCCCGCAACCCTTCGCGGGGAGATTCAGTATTTCTCGGTATGTCTAACCAAAAAGGTCATCGCCGGGGATTTATCAGCCTAGAAACCTTGACTACCGTCAAGCACATTGTTCAGGGAAATGGCAGATTTTAACCAGGAGGCAGGAGGCAGGGGGAAAGCGGGTTTTCCGGTTTCTGCATAGATTACGGGAATTATAGCAAGGGACTAGGGACTGGGTGAAAAGTCTTTTTGTGTCTAACCAGGAGCACATCTAAGTTAAGCAAATCTCACAAGCAATCAAACAAACCCTCCAGATTATATTTGGAGGGTTTCAATATAGCCTTAAATATAATTCCGACTATTAAAATATTTGAATTCGGATGTTGTTATCCTGCATTTTGCGGGTGTTCGGATATAGCAATCCTATCTGAGTTACCAAAATTGCAAAACACTTAAAAAAGGTAGAGAATATAGGAAATTCAGCAGGAATGTAGACTATTCAACTTGGAAGCGATCGCCTGTTAAAGA
Source organism: Nostoc sp. ChiQUE01b (assembly GCF_034531255.1). Taxonomy (NCBI): domain Bacteria; kingdom Bacillati; phylum Cyanobacteriota; class Cyanophyceae; order Nostocales; family Nostocaceae; genus Nostoc; species Nostoc sp. ChiQUE01b. The sequence continues at coordinate 23,112 of NZ_JAVRBM010000091.1, forward strand.
TTACACTAAATCAATTTTGCTGAAGAATTATTTTGGCATTTATTTGCAATACTTAACTAACTTTTAATTAAAAAAACTTAACATAGATGAAAAATAATAACTAACATTATAATTTATTAAGTTCATCGGGCTAAATTGAGAGTATGCTTAATAGTTGAAGGTTTAAGTAACTAAGTGCAAATAAACTTAAATATTTGTTTAGTTTTTTATCTTTTACCATTTGTTTGAGTGTTAAATACTAAAAAACAAAGTTTATTTGTGCCAACTTACTAACTAGGTTGTCAAGCAAGGTGGTGAAAATCCGACTAGAGCCGAGTACCAACAGCGAAAACAAAAGTAAACTTCACAAAAATTACGTAAGATGATCAGAAGAATTTTGCTGGCTGTATCGGGATTGGGACACGCAGAGGAAATGCTCAAAATCCTGACAGAAATCCCTTCAATTCAATCTGCAAAAGTTACGATTTTGCATGTTGTTCCTGCACAAAGAACTGCTACTACCATGACAGCTAAATGGGAAAATGGTGGTAAAATTCTGGCGAATGCCATTCAAACCTTGAACTTAGATCCTAGCCAAGTTTCTTCAATTTTGCGTGAAGGCGACCCTAAAGATGTGGTTTGCCAAGTCGCTGATGAAATCGACGCTGACTTGATTATTATGGGTTCACGCGGACTGAAGCGGTTGCAATCGATTTTATCGAACTCAGTTAGTCAGTATGTTTTCCAACTATCTTCTCGCCCCATGTTGCTGGTAAAAGATGACATTTATGTTAAAAGAATTAAGCGTATTATGGTGGCAATAAACAATTCTGATTCAGCAAAAAATTGCTTGAAATTGGCATTGTTTTTACTCCGAGATATTTCAGGCGGCGAGTTAATTTTAGCAAATATTAGTACAGATTTTGGGGGTAAAAAATCGGAAATAACCCAGGTTAACTCAGATAAAAATCCAGTTTTAGCAGCCGCTGTTGCAGAAGCTGAAAAACAAGGCATCCAATCTCGTTCTTATATCAGCAGTGGCAAGCCTGGTGAAGAAATTTGTCGATTGGCAGAAGAGTTGAATATAGACTTATTATTGCTCGGTTCTCCAGATCGTCGTCCATCGATCGCTAAGAGTTTTGTTGATATAGATCGCCTCATCGGATCTTCCTTGTCTGACTATGTTCGAGTCAATGCCACTTGTCCAGTATTGTTGGCGCGGACAATTGCTTAAAGTAAACAGTGCTGACTATAATAATTGTTGTAATATAGGACTCATATTTGATTTTTGAAAAAACTCAGTACACCTTTATTCCTTCTTCCCAGTCCCCATTACCCCTTATCCCCTTCAGGGGCCCCACCATCCCCAGTCCCCAGCCTGTACGAGTAATTCAGGAATCAAATCGGATTGCTATAGAATAATAAAGTCAGACTTGTGTTGCCTTTACTATTCAGCGCTAAGTTGCTGGTTGATAAATAAAAACCCCTACACTATTGGTGCAGGGGTTATTTATTTTATACACAAACTCTTAACTATCTTTTCCACCTTCGCGGCTAGCAGTTTGGATGTACAGAATTAGTAAAAACACAGCGGGGACTAGTACGAACAAAATGCTCGCTATGAACCCCAGGTCATTAACTTGCATGGCAAGAAAGCCTCTCTTAAATTTCCAGTCAACAACATTAGGATAGCATCAACGATGACAGAGTTATACCAATTCAAAATTCAAAATTCAAAATTACAAAATTCAAAATGCCCTCGTAGCGTCTCGTAGAGAGGAAACTCAATTTTGGTAAGTATTTTGACTACTGACTGGATACATGACAGATTTGAGAACTTAAGGCTTCGTGACTACGCTGACTGAGCCATTCACTAAAGTTTGACAGGCAAGGCGGTAATTTTCCGGCTTTTTCTTGAATTTTCGGTTTTCTACGTCTGTGCGGGGGGAAAGATTTTCTAGTCCTTCGACTATCTCCACAACACAAGTACCACACTGACCATTACCACCACAATTGGTCATCTTGCCAATCAATGTATATATGTCAATGCCATTTTGTATCGCTTTGAGCCGGAGATTAGCACCATCTGCTGCCACTACTTCTTTATTTTCTTTGATGAATTTGATATTACCCATAACTGATTCCTCCTTGACTGTAAGCTTGGCTTTCAAGGCTTCATATTGACATGGACTAATTAACATCTTATTTATTATCATAATTTATTACAAAATATTAATAAATATTAATTTTAGAAAACATAGTACTACAAAAAAATAGGACAGGTAGAGTACCTGTCCTATAAATTGAACAATAGATTAACTTATCTAAATCCCACAGCTGCTTGCCAAACGAAAGCAAGCAACAAGAAGAATACGGGGATGACTGGGAGAACGTCTACCAAAGGATCGAAGATTTGGTAAGCTTCTGGCAGTTTTGCTAATAAAAGTGCTGCTTCCATGTTTGTTTAAACCCACCTATCCAACACAGCTTTCATAATTGAGAAGTATCTTAACATGGTTTGGTCATTGGTCATTGGTCATTTGTCATTTGTCATTAATCCTCTGCTCTTCCACTCTCGATTTCTCATCTCCCCTTTCTTCGGTGAGCCAGTGACCAAATTCTGCAACAAAACGATCGCTCAATATTGCTTCTCTAATTTTTTGCGTAAAGCGAATTAGTTCAGTAATATTGTGAATGCTCAACAAGGTATAAGCCAAAATTTCTTGCGATCGCACCAAATGAGATATATAAGCACGGCTAAAATTTTGACAACTGTAGCACGGACAAGTTTCATCTAATGGCGTAAAATCTTCACGAAACTTAGCATTTTTTAAATTCCAGCGTCCGCCTTGGACTATCGCTGTACCATGTCTTGCCCAGCGAGTGGGAATGACGCAATCAAATAAGTCTATACCAGATGCGATCGCGATCGCCATTTCCCGATAAGTACCCACACCCATCAAGTAACGCGGCTTTTGGGGGGGTAGAAGCGGTGCTGTAACTTTGACAATCTCAGCCATCAATTCTGGCGGTTCTCCCACACTCACGCCACCAATGGCATATCCGGGCAAATCTAACTGAGCCAAAGCTTCAGCTGCACGGCAACGCAAATCCAAATACACGCCCCCTTGCACAATCCCAAACAACGCCTGATCGTTGCGTCGATGAGTTGTTATACAGCGTTCTAACCAGCGGGAAGTACGCTCAGTTGCAGTTTCTACCTCTTGACGAGTCGCTGGGTAGGGCGGACACTCATCAAAAGCCATAATCACATCGGCCCCCAAAGTATTTTGAATCTCAATGGAGCGCTCTGGTGTTAAGTTAATAATTTGTCCATCATGGGGCGAGCGAAAAGTTACGCCTTCTTCAGTAATTTTTCGCATTTCGCTTAAGCTGAAGACCTGAAACCCACCCGAATCTGTGAGCATTGGGCCGTTCCAACCCATAAATTTATGCAACCCACCACCTCCAGCCACGATCGCTTCTCCTGGTTGTAGGTGAAGATGATAAGTATTGGATAATATCATTTGTGCCCCAGTATCTCGTAGCTGAGATGGAGTAATAGTTTTGACATTTGCCAGCGTTCCCACTGGCATAAATCTGGGGGTTTCTACAAGACCGTGAGGAGTGAAAAACACTCCTGCTCTAGCTTTTGTCTGACTACAGCAAGCAAGACATTGAAAAGAAAAATTCGCACTCATGCCATTTGGAATTTTAGATTTTAGATTTTGGATTGTGAAACACTAATTGGTAAAGAGTTTCAGAAATCCATAACTAGTACAACGCAGCAGAAATAAACCACCCCTGACGCTCGTTCGCCCTTGGTGTCTCACGCCACTTGCTCCACTTGGGGAGACCCCAAGACCGCAGTGGCTCCCCTTGGGAGAAGACTCACTAACGCTGCGCTAACGGGTGACGAACGCAAGCTCGCTAACGCTACGCTAACGGCAGTTCCTCATGGGGGGAACCCCCTCTTCTGCGGACTGCCTCACCATTTCATTACAGCCAAAAAGCCCAAAATGAAAGCTTTTTGATTTTTGACTTTTGACTTTTGCCTTGCGGTACTAGCAGCCATAAAACCAAATGGTATTAGGGCAAAATTAATATTATTTGGCTAAATTATGGACAAACATCAAAATTGGTAATTGAGTTTTAGCGAATACTTAAGCATTCATTACTAACCTAGTTACCAACTTTACGAATATATACTCTAAATAATTGTTATTTAGAAGGAATCAGAACAGTCATCGTCAATTTCTGCATCCCACCGGGCTGAGAGTACTTGTTCCATCATCGCTTCTATAGCGCTGACATTGAAGCTTCGCTCTCGTCGCTCTTGTAAAGGGGTTGATCGGGGAATCAACCGCAGACACAATCCTTCTTGGATCAAATCGAAGTAGGTTTCTTGTTGCGATGACTGTTTTAGTTCCAAGTAATCAAAACTACAAACATTCAGATATAGCGTGCGGTTAGCCACTAAGGTAGACCTTTGCGGATTGGCAAAAACTTCCATCACATCCCCTTCACCCTCGCTCAGTACCTTATCTTCTTGGGTGTAGATGTAGTGGACTCGACCTAAATCTGCCAGCAATCGCCGGATGTCGAGCTTATTCACAATGATGCCCGTGTTAATAATGCACGGAGCTGGTATCCTGGTGTCGGGTAGATGGTGACTCATAGGAAAATTGCGATTGAGCTAAGGAGAGCAACAACATAGCTAAACTGTCATAATTGCATAGCTTGTTTACTCCCTACATTTAAAAAAATATCAATTTTATGGGGCTATCGTCTAATAATTTGGAGTAAGTTTTTAGTTGACGAATACAAAACACAAATTTTACTCCCTGATGGAATTTTAATTTCCTAAATACTTGGTTTATGTATAAAAAAGTACTCCATCTATTTAATTGCCACTTAGACCAGCATAACAAAATTTTCAACGAGAATGTTTAATAGAAGTAAATCTTATCTAAAGTTTTAAAGTCTGATCGTGTTGGTTGTACTGAAATCAAGACTATTATCCAGCAATTTACCAAAAATTAATGTAATTCAGATGACGAAACAGCAACAGTGGTGGAAAAAGCTGCTGTTAAAGCTGGCAGCAGGTGTTATATTTTATACAAGCATTCCCCTACCGGATTTGAACGGATTGGACTTTCGGGGAGTAGCACGTCTTGCTTCCCTTGTCGGGTTGATAATTGGGGGAATTTTAGGATTTCTGGATACGGGGATGAATTATATTGGTGTGCCCGTGCTAACTCGTAGTGCTTTGGTAGTAAGTGTTTGGATTGGCATAACTGGAGGATTGCACTTAGATGGGGCAATGGATACAGCTGATGGTTTAGCAGTGGGCGACCCAGATCGGCGACTGGAGGTGATGGCAGATAGTGCTACAGGAGCCTTTGGAGCAATGGCTGCGATCGCCTTGGTGATACTGAAAATAACAGCTTTAGCGGATATGCCAGAAAACCGTTGGTTATTGCTGATGGCTGCTTGTGGCTGGGGACGTTGGGGACAACAACTAGCGATCGCCCGATATCCTTATCTGAAACCAACTGGTAAAGGCGCATTTCACAAACAAGCCATTCGTTCTTACAAAGATTTATTACCGGGATTGTTGTTGTTGTTTAATTTGAGTGGTTTACTTTGGTTGATAGATAAACAGCAGCTATTTCTCGCACTGACAATGATAGTTGTTGGAAGTGCGATCGCCACTTTAACTGGCGCGTGGTTCAACCACAAATTAGGTGGACACACCGGAGACACCTACGGTGCAGTCGTCGAGTGGACTGAAGCCTTATTTCTCTGTGTACTGACCGCTTTTTAATAAATGGGGGGATAGAGGAGCAGAAAAGAATTTTTAACTCCTGACAAATGACAAATGACAAATGACAAATGACTACTTCACTTAATCGGTTGCAACTTTGTCACTTTGAGTTTAAAAGCCCCAACCCCAGTTTCCCCAAAAGACCGGACGCGAATAACATAATTTCCTGTCTCTACGATGCGAGTAAAAAGTAAGGAATTGCTACTACCATCGGGGCCATCATCATTTTCTGCCAGAGTCGAACCATCAGGTGCCAGCAGTGTGATGATACTGTCAAAGTTTTCCGATGACAGGTCAACTGCTAAATTATCGCCCTTCTGCAACTTTACAGTGTAATCACGGGCAAACCCACCTTGACCTGTGGGAATGTCTTTGTCTGAGAGGCTATCCGAAAGTTCAGTACTGTTAGATAAAGGAATTGGACTATACAATTTATTTTGAGCAAAAGCTGCACTGGTACTAATGCTTATTGCCAGCAATGTGGCAGGAATGATGATGAGTTGTTTTAAACCTGCCGCAAAAACTTTATTCATACATTTCAAGCAATTTTTCTACAAAAATAGGTTAATTCGGTCAATATATCCAGTTATTAGTCAAAGCTTGCGCGTTAATTTTTGATTTACCCGTCTTTGACGGCAGTGGCTACAGCTACTAATCCTAAGACCACAATTCCATACTGACGAAGTGTTTGCACAGCAGACCTCGCAGTAGCACCAGTAGTATAAATGTCGTCCACTAACAGCACAGGGACATTTGGAGGACGATGGCGAAATTCTTGCCCAATAGCAAAAGCTTTGTCCAAGTTTTTTTCTCGTTTAGATACCGACAAACCAAACTGCGCTTCAGTTTCTCGCACTCTTGCTAAACCGTTTAGTTTCAATTTTAATCCAGTTATTTCGCAGAAGCTTTGTGCTATCAGTGCGGCTTGATTGTATTTACGTTGTTTTTGTTTGCTAGCGTGGAGTGGGATAGGAACTACTACAGGTTGGCTAACTGGCTTTGGTGAATTTAACAACCATGCTTCCCCTAACCATTGACCCAAAGGACGAGCTATTTGGGGTTGATTTTCGTATTTCATCGCTGCGATCGCCCGTTTTACCGGGCCACCATATTCCGCCCAGCCAAATACAGGTATAGGCTCTTGCCATAGAGAAACCGGGTCTTTACGTTGACATTTTTGCAGTTGCCTGATGCAGTTGTGACAAAATTCTTGGGAAGTTGCGCGTTGACATAAGGGGCAATGGGATTGGAGAAAAAGATTGAGTAAGCCTGTGAGATTTTTAATCCAAGTGTGCATTTAGAATTATCCTTTGTCATTTGTCATTTGTCATTTGTCATTTGTCCAATAGCTAGTACAACACGGCGTAAAGAAACCACCCCTGACGCTCGTTCGCCCTTGGCATCTCCCCTTGGGAGAAGACTCGCTTGCCGCCGACGCTAACGGGTGACGCTCTCTTGGAGACGCTACGCGTAGCTTGCTTCTCTGTAAGAGTACGCAGGCTCGCTCTAAGCGTTCGCGCAGCGTCTCCAAGAGTTGCCATGCCAAGGCGTTGCCTCTCGTTCGCGTTAGCGTCTCTGAAAGAGAAGAGAAGGCTTTACGCTGCGCTAACGGCAGTTCCTCATGGGGGAAACCCCCATTGCCCTTGGCGTCTCCCCTTCTCCCAAAGCTATCCATTACCCGGATCTTTCTTAACATTTGCGAGAGTATTCACTCACGTTTTTTATAACCCTGATTCGTTCGTCGTTAATTCTCAATAAAAACCTACTTTTAGCAAGAATATTAAGAGGTAACTTGTCAAGTATGCCTCACACCGAGGGTGTTTAAGATGCCTACAAAACAAGCGTTTCAAGATTCTAAAGAAAGATGTGACTAATGGATAGCTCCCTTTGGGAGAGGCTAGCGCCTTCGCGGAGCGTCTCGTAGAGAAGGGAGAAGACCATCGGTGAGAGGTTAAGACAATCTTACTTTTGTCAATTAGAAATTATGCTGAAAATTGGAAAAAAATGGAGGTATTAACTTAACTCTTGTACTGAACGGATGGGTCAAGAATGAATCATGCCTATCAAGATGACGCGTAGACGCCAAGCGGCTTGCCTTTGCCATCGCCTGCTCAAAAATTCTGTTTTCAACCCCGATTTCAGCAATATTTCAAGTACTATTGCTTATTGACCAAAGGAAATTGCGAATTATTAATTGTTAATTGGCTAATTACGGGGTACAAGCCCCCACCAAATGCAACGATATTGGTGGTCAACAAGAAAGTGGCGGGTTTCAAGCCCCCACTAATTGTCTTAATTGCGAATTGCGAATTGCGAATTGCGAATTGGAGTTGACTTCCGCCTTGCGGCACTTGTAACTTTTAACTAATGACCATTGACTAATGACTATTGACTAATGACGGATTAGCCGAGTTCTTCTGACTCCACAGTTAAATTGCCGACGCTGGCGTTTGGAAAAGAGGCTGGCAAAGACGGGCTATTACGAGAATATGGCTCTGCCAAGTTAGAACGCAGTTGCCGCATCAGGCTAGCCATTTCTAGGGCATTCAGGGCGTAATCCCAGCCATGATTACCTTTTATGCCTGCCCGTTCTAGGGCTTGCTGCATAGTATCTACTGTCAAAATGCCAAAAATTACTGGCACCCCAGTTTGAAAGCTAGCGGCGGCAATGCCTTTAGAAACCTCTGAGGATACATAATCAAAGTGGGGGGTTTGTCCTCGAATGACTGCGCCAAGACAAATTACAGCATCATAACGATGGGAAAGTGCTAATTGGCGAGCTACTAAAGGTACTTCAAAACTTCCCGGAACCCAAACATAATCCACCTGATTACCTTGGGGGTTAGGGTCTACACCGTGGCGTTTTAAACAATCTTGACATCCCTCTAGCAGCTTTCCGGTAACGAGATCGTTGAATCGACCAATCACCACTGCAAACCGCAAAGGCTCCGTTTGGGTAAAAGTTCCCTCGAAAACTGCCATGATTGCCTCTTTATCAACTATACTTCTGGCCAATATACATTTCTTATTTAAATGTAGAGGAGCAGGAAAGCGCGGTCAAAATGAAGTTAGTAGGAAAAAGAAAAAATCCTTTGTTTCCCTTAACCTTTGACCTTGGCTTTTCTGCCCCTCTAGTTCTTATATTATGTGCCTGCGCCAGAGCAAAGCCGTCACCTACACGACAAAAAAGTTTAACAAACCAACTAAAAATACCAAACCAATCCAGACGCCAGAACCAACCCAGAGCAGTTTTTTAGATTCACCCCAATTTTGGGGAGTGGCGTAAGCAACCGGAACTCCAACAACGAGGACAAAAGACAACACTACTAGACCTATCAAGGCAAATTGGAATATTATGGTCATTTTTGCTTCTCCCAATACAGTGAAATACTAAAGATAGAATATCCTAAAGGGCGACACTGACACTTTCTTATTATTTTTAAGCTAGCAGAAATTGCAACATTTTTGTCATTTGTCCTTTGTCTAAGTACAAGTGATTAATGGCTCTTAACTATGGATTTAATTCTTTGCCACACAACAGCAGATTTTGACGCATTAGGAGCAGCAGTAGGGTTAACGCGCCTACTATCGGGAAGCAAGATTGTGCTACCTGGCGGCTCTCATCCTACTGTACGGGATTTTTTAGCATTGCATCGGGATGAATATTCGCTGATTGAACGCCGTTCGGTAAATCTAGAAAAAATTCGCTCTTTGACTGTGGTGGATACACAACAGCGCGATCGCTTGGGTAAAGCTGCTGAGTGGTTAGATTTACCCAGTGTAAGAGAGATTATAGTTTATGACCATCACTTAGGACAAGAATCAGATATTCCCGCGACGCGATCGCATATTGACTCGGTAGGAGCCACCACAACTTTAATCGTCGAGCAATTGCAACAACAGGAAATTTCCTTGACTCCTGCCGAAGCAACTGCAATGGCTTTGGGTATCCACGTTGACACTGGCTCTTTGACATACGACCAGTCCACAGTACGGGATGCTTTAGCTTTGGCTTGGTTGATGGAACAAGGTGCTAGTTTATCAGTAATTTCTACTTACCGTGACCCCGGATTATCTCCGCAATTGCAGCAGCTATTAACTAAATCTTTGGAACGTTTAGAAGATTTCTGCTTACATGGATATAAGGTTGCTTGGGTAACTTTGAAAACAGATAGTTTTGTGCCAGGGCTATCGAGCCTAGCATCGGAACTTGTGGAATTAACCGAAATTGATGCCCTACTTTTGGCTAACGAGTATTCTTTAGGTGAAGAGGATTCACGCTTAACTATAATTGGGCGATCGCAAATTCCCAAAATGAATCTTAACCTATTATTCCAACTCTTGGGCGGTGGCGGTCATTCGCAAGCCGCATCGCTAAATCTCAGGGGAGTTGATTCGCAGGCAATATTAAAACAACTTCTTGACGGGATAAAAGCACAAATTCCCCATCCCCTCACTGCTAGGGATTTGATGTCTTCTCCTGTTCGCACGATTCTGCCTGAAACCACAATTGCCGAAGCCCAGCGTATCTTATTACGCTATGGACACTCTGGTTTGTTCGTAGTCGATACTCAAGGGCAACTAGTAGGTATTATTTCGCGGCGGGATATTGATATTGCCTTACACCACGGATTTAGTCATGCACCAGTCAAGGGCTACATGACTAAGAATCTCAAAACGATTACACAAAATACGACATTACCACAAATTGAGTCGATAATGGTGACTTATGATATTGGACGCTTACCAGTATTGGAAAATGAGCAGTTAATGGGCATTGTCACCCGTACTGATGTATTGCGGGAATTACATCAAGAAAGGGATGAAGACGAAGAGGGACAAAAATTCAAAATTCAAAATGACCCTCACGGAGTCACTAACGCGGCGCTAAAAAAATTCAAAATTCCTCTCAGCACTGAGTTGCAAAATCGCCTTGCACCGCAACTGTGGCAATTACTCACTACAGCATCGCAAGAGGCAGAAAAACGGAGTTGGCATCTTTATCTAGTCGGCGGTGCGGTGCGGGATTTGCTATTAACAGAAGCAGTAGCGGGCACTTTGATGATTAAAGATATCGATCTTGTGGTTGATGGCTTTCATAAATCAGCAGATGTCGGTGCTGGTGTGGAATTAGCAAAGGCACTCCAACAACTTTACCCTATGGCTCGCTTAGAAATCCACGGAGCTTTTCAAACTGCGGCTTTGTTGTGGCACAAAGACCCAGAATTAGATTCTCTATGGGTAGATATTGCCACTGCGAGAACAGAATTCTATCCTTATCCAGCTGCAAATCCAGAAGTTGAGGCGAGTTCCATTCGTCAAGATTTGTATCGCCGAGATTTTACTATCAACGCCCTCGCCTTGCGCCTGACTTCTCCTCGTACTGGTGAGTTACTCGATTTTTTTGGTGGATTACTAGATTTACAAGCTCAACAAATTCGGGTTTTACACGCCAATAGCTTTATCGAAGACCCCACCCGCATTTTTCGTGGCGTGCGCTTTGCCGTGCGCTTCGGATTTCAGATAGAACCGCAAACTGAAGAGTTTATTCGCTATGCGATCAACAGTGGTGTTTACGATCGCACTGCTCAAGAGAATAGCAGAACTCCAGCCCTGCAAACTCGACTGAAAACAGAATTAAAACACATCCTAGAAGCCCCCTATTGGAAATCAGCTTTACAGTTACTCGATAACTTAGGGGCATTGCAATGCATCCATCCTACCCTGAAGCTAGACGCAGAACTCGTGCGACAACTACGTTTGCTAGAACGCTGTTTGCGCCGATTTGACCCGCAACCAACCCTCATCCATTGGGAAATGCGTTTAGAAGCGTTAATTGCCCATCTAGCACCACAATATCGGGCGAAAGTAGCAAAAAATCTGCAATTGCAAGAAGATGGCATTAAACGGTTGCAAAACTTGGCTTCTGCCCAAGCTGAAGTAATGGAATCTTTGCCTAAGTGTCAAAGTCCTAGTCAAGTAATGCAGTTGTTGCGACAGTATGATTTACCAATCCTGATTTTAATCGCTGTGCAAAGCCCGCGATCGCTTAGACATCAGATTTGGGAATATTTAACTGTTTGGGCTAATGTGCAGCCACTACTGAATGGCAATGATTTAAAGAAACTTGGTTACAAACCAGGGCCTCAATATCGACAAATATTAGATGATATGCTTGCTGCTACCTTAGATGGAGTGATTAAAGATCACAGAGAAGCTGAAGAGTTTTTAGCCAAGCATTATCCTCATTAATTTATATTTCACACATCTGGTTTTTATGCAAACACAAATACCGAAAAAATCCTACAGTCCAGAGGAATATTTACAACTAGAGGAGACATCAGAATCCAAAAATGAATATAGAGACGGGGAAATAATTCCTATAGCTGGTGGTACGACTAATCACAATGAAATTGCAGGTAATTTTTACGCCAATTTTAAATTTACGATGCTGGGTAAAAATTACAAAATCTACATGGGTGATGTCAAATTGTGGATACAGCGTTATCGTATCTACACTTATCCTGATGTCATGGTTATTCAGGGAGAACCAATATATGAGGGAACTGGTACTACTACAGTCACCAATCCCATAATGATTGTGGAAGTATTATCTAAATCGACAGAGAATCACGATCGAACTAATAAATTTAGATTTTATCGTTCTATTGCGACACTCAAAGAATATATTATGATTAATCAATATCTAAATTGTTGCACTATAAAGATTATTATTTGATTTCTGAACAAAATTATGGGAGGTTCTATCTCCTTCACTGATGACGGCAGGCAGCAGCCCACTAAACATAGGTGCAAAACATTGCTTCTGCGTTAATAAAGATTTTTAACCACAGAGGCACGGAGGTGACAGAGAAGAAAAAAGCGTAGACGCTTTGTGGCTTGTCGTCAGACATTGCCCCCTACTTTCCGAAATTCCTTTGTGCTACACTGTAGTCAATATCAAACCTCATCACAACTCAAACGAGATAGCACAAATGAAGTAGTAGCAAACACCTGTTGCGCCAAAGCAACAAATGTCAACGAAGAATAAACGCAACTAGTTTGACACAGTACACGCAGGTGAAAGTTTGCGAATTGAGGTTTGAAAAGAATGCAAAAAAAATCAATATTATTAGCTGAGAATTTAGCTTATGAACTCAGCTTAGAAAGAACTTTGTTTGAAAAAGTTCAGGTGAATATCGAAGCAGGCGATCGCATTGCTTTAGTCGGTCGCAACGGAGTAGGAAAATCAACCCTTTTCAAGATACTTGCAGGTCAAATTAACGGATATACAGGTTCAGTTTGGTGTAATGGTATTGTCTATTATTTACCACAAATCAGCACTATCAAGCAAGAAATTACAGCAGATACAGTACTTAATTTTTTGATTTCCATCTCTGATGAATGGTGGAAGATTGAAGATATTTTGCAAACACAATTCCACACCAAAGTTGACTTATCTTTACCAATCACTAACTTGAGTGGTGGAGAACTTACTAAACTGTTTTTGGCGATCAGTTTAGCTCAAGAGCCAAACTTGCTGTTACTTGATGAGCCAACTAATCACATGGATTTACAAGCATTAGAAAGCTTAAGACACTTTCTTGCAAATTTCACAGGTGCGTATGTAATTGTCTCTCATAAGCCTTTTTTCTTAGACCAAGTAACAAAAGTTACGTGGGAACTTACACCTGTTGGCTTGAAAATATATGGCGGTAATTTCTCGTACTATCGAGAACAGAAAGAAATAGACAGGACTTACGCAACTGGCACAAAGCACGGGCAGGTAGACAAGGGCGACAAGGG
>NZ_JAVRBM010000092.1:0-35994 GCF_034531255.1 Nostoc sp. ChiQUE01b
AATGACCAATGACCAATGACCAATGACCAATGACCAATGACCAATGACCAATGACCAATGACCAATGACCAATGACCAATGACCAATGACCAATGACCAATGACCAATGACCAATGACCAATGACCAATGACTAATCTATTGAAAGTCCTTTTGAGGCTAGCCATTCCGGGTTGAATATCCGCGACTGATACCGGGAACCACTATCACACAAGATGGTGACAATAGTATGTCCTGGCCCCAACTGCTTTGCTAAGGCAACAGCTGCCCCAACATTAATACCCGTTGAGCCGCCCATTAACAACCCATCTTTCCTCAGCAGTTGGTAAACTACTCGCAAAGCTTCTTGATCATCGATTTGGATGGCATCATCAGCAGGTGCGCCTTCCATATTGGCTGTGACACGACCGTTACCGATGCCTTCAGTGATGGAATTTCCTTCTATCTTGATTTCGCCAGTTTTGACATAGCTATAAAGTCCACTACCCAACGGATCGGCTACAACACATTTAATTGCTGGATTTTGTTCTTTTAAGTACAATGCTACACCAGCATAAGTACCACCAGTACCAGTTGCAGCTGTCCATCCATCTATTTTACCATCTGTCTGCGTCCAAATTTCCGGCCCTGTGGTTTTGTAATGGGCGAGGCGGTTGGCTAAATTATCAAACTGATTTGCCCAAATGGCATTTTCCAACTCAGCAGCTACTCTGCCAGATAGCTTAACGTAGTTGTTTGGGTCTTTGTAGGGTACGGCGGGGACGGGACGAACTTCTGCTCCTAGTGCTGTCAGTGCATCTATCTTTTCTTGTGACTGGGTATCAGGAATAATAATTAGGCATTTGTAGCCTTTGGCGTTGCAAATATGTGCTAGTCCAATGCCAGTATTACCAGCGGTTCCTTCTACAACAGTACCACCAGGTTTGAGTAGACCTTGCTTTTCTGCATCTTCGATGATGTAAAGTGCGGCGCGGTCTTTGACGGAACCTCCAGGATTAAGAAATTCTGCTTTAGCAAGGATTTCACACCCTGTTTCTTCGCTAAAACTGTTTAAGCGAATTAAAGGGGTATTGCCAACAGCGCCAACGAAGCCATTCTTTATATCCATTTTGACTGTAGTTGTGTGAGTCTTTATAAAAATTTTGGCATATAGCACAAGCCTTGGTGGTTAGGACATCAAGAGATGATAAAACTTAGACACCAAAAGACTTTTCACCCAGTCCCCATTACCCCTTATCCCCAGTCTCCAGTCCCTTGCTATAGCTGTAGGATGATTTACAACTGATTTGCCTAAAATTCTATGATACTTACATTGGAGCGCTTGCCGTTGGCGTACTTCTTATTCACTTTCCGTAGTAAACTCTGGCATTACCGTATCCGATCTTTCGGATATACCTGTTCCATTCCTCAGCTTGGAATCGATTTTGGAAAGGCCCTACTGCTACGTGTGGCCCTCGTGGTTGCGTCCTTTCGAGGACTCCGCCAGATCGTCCTAAATCTTGCGTAAATCCGCCTAAATTCTGCCTAACTTGTGCTGCGATCGCAGGTAACTGTTCGGAAGTGGTGGGAATGGCGACATAATATTTAGAGGCTCGTCTATTAGCATTTATATTATTGCGATAGCCTATAAAGCTGCCATTGCCTGCATTTATTTCCTGGCCGTTACCAAAGCTGATAATTCGGGCGTTATATATGCCTCGTGACTGTAGCTCATTCACCCGTTGTTGGGCGTTGGCTACTCTGTTAAAAACTCCTGACTGAATTACATTCCGACCTTGGAACTGGCGAATGTAAGCACTGGGTTCAATCTGACGTATTGCTTGTAGTGTCTGGAAATCACTACCATCAACGTAAACTAAATAGCGCTCAAAGTTCTGGTTATATTGACTAAACTGTGAAGGTTGAGAGGGCTGAAAATTCTGCTCAAATTGATTGTTCTGTAATGGTTGAGAAGGCTGAAAGTTAACTTCAGGTTGAATGTCTTGTACTGGTTGTGAGGGCTGAAAGTTAACTTCAGGTTGATTGAAGTCCTCTGCTTGACTTGGTTGTAACTGTGGTGATGGCTGTTGACCAAAAGGAATTGGCGGTGGCGGTAAAATCTCACCAGTTTCTTGAGCCAGTAGCACGTTGCTGTTGGAAATTTGTGCTTGTGCTGGGGTAGAGTCGGGAATCAGTACTAAGCATCCTCCCACTAACAAAAAGAGAAGTCTGATAGTGGGCTTCCAACCCTCGAAACCTCGGCACAACATCTGAAATGGGATAAATTTACTTGATATTCCTCTCGACATAATAATTAGAAAGTAGTCACAGTATTTTTAGGTAATTTCCATTAGGAACTAATTAGTTTACCGTTGTATAGCAATCCTATCTGAATTTGTGAAAATTCTCGGTGTCCAGATCCCCAACTTCTTTGAGAAATCGGGGATCTAACTTTTCACGAATGATTTAGGATTGCTATAGCAACTATATAGCGTTAAGGTAAAGTTACCTCATCTGCCTGGCAAAAAATATATCTGTAATTAATCTTAGATAAAGATGATGAAGGAGTGAACAGCGATGTCTACGACGGGCTACGCCTACGCAGATTCGCTCCCTCTAAAACTGAAGTGCTTTGCTAGCAAGGCTTTGAAGAGTGTGTGCTACAATTGGACAACCACGCATATCGTGTCGTGTTTTGTATGAAAAAAGTCGTCGTTGGCCTTTCTGGTGGCGTTGACAGTTCCACCGCCGCCGCTATCCTGCACCATCAGGGCTATGAAGTGATTGGTTTGACTCTTTGGCTAATGAAAGGCAAAGGTCAATGTTGCTCTGAAGGTATGCTTGACGCGGCTGATATCTGTGAACAATTGGGCGTTCCCCATCAGATTGTCGATATTCGGGATCTGTTTCAGACGCATATTGTCGATTACCTGGTGACTGGTTACAGTGCTGGGATCACGCCTTTGCCTTGCTCCCAGTGCAATAAAACGGTGAAGTTTGGGCCAATGGTGCAGTATGCTCGTGAAGAATTGGGATGCGATCGCATTGCCACTGGTCATTATGCCCGAATTAGCTATGACGAAGCAACTGGACGTTACCAATTATTAAGGGCTGTTGACCGCAATAAAGACCAGTCATACTTTCTCTATGATTTGTCTCAAGATTTACTTGCTGCAACGATATTTCCTCTGGGCGAACTGGAAAAAACTGACACGCGCCGCATCGCAACTGAATACGGACTGAAAACTGCTGATAAGCCAGAAAGTCAAGATTTATGCTTAGTGGAAAGTAATGGTTCCATGCGGGCATTTTTGGATAAATATTTAGCTCCCAAAACTGGCGATATTGTCGATGTCACAGGCAAAGTTTTGGGACAGCATGATGGTGTCCATCATTACACCATTGGTCAGCGCAAAGGCTTGGGGATTGCTGCTGCCGAACCGTTGTATGTGATTGAATTAGATGCGGAAAATAATAAGGTAGTAGTAGGCGATCGCACAAAAGTAACTCAGTCAGAATGCACTGTAAATCGGGTAAATTGGGTTTCGATTGCCGAACCATCTACCCCAATTCATGCCGAAGTGCAAATTCGCTATCGTTCAACGGCTACACCAGTGACGGTGATTCCGTTGGAAAACTTCCGTGTGCGTTTGGTGTTTGATGAACCCCAAATCAGCATCACCCCCGGACAAGCTGCGGTGTGGTACGACGGTGAAAAAGTGTTAGGTGGCGGAATAATTGAACAGTTTAGTTAACAATAACTTTTACCTTGTTTTGGCATAAAGCAAAACCACCCTTCCTCACTTGTAAGGAGGGGATTTTTATTTTTACAGCAGTTTTCATGTATTTGAACCACATCATGTTGTAGGGGCGTAAAGCCTTGCATACGTGTCAACTTACAACGTTTTTCAAGTAATTGAACCACACCACGCCCTACTCGCTCATCCCCCTCATCTCAATTGTGGTCTAAATACCTGAAAACTGCTGTAAGCTAAAACTCCTTTAAAACCTCATATTATTTTATGGCAGCCTCTGTAGATCGTTAGGATACATCTACTTACCAATCTCTTTGATTTACTTTTTAAGGGTTAATACTTATTTATTGAGATTATTTCTAAAAGCTTTGGAATTTTATCCGTAAATACTACGAAAATAAAATAAAAAAGAGAGCTACTTAGGCAGCTCTCCAGATCATCAGGGTGCATCTACTTACCACAGCATATCATTTTACGTATGAGGGTTGTCACCAGGTTTTATATGAAGATTGTGTGAAGCAAGACCGGGAAAATACTTAGTTGGGGAATTGGGGATTGGGCATTGAAAAGAGGGAGAGGGGCGAGGTGCAGGGTGCAGAGGAGAGGAATTTTCCCCTGCCCCTCCTGCTTCCTCACCCAGCAAAGTTAGCTTGATAGACACTCTAGGCGTTCAGTTTTTTCTCGACCAATTCGTTAGTCAGCTTAGGATCGGCACGTTTGCCCGTCTTTTTGAGAACTTGTCCGACAAAGAAGCCTTTGAGGTTGATGTTACCGTTGCGATACTTTTCTAGTTCTTTGGAGTTGGCGGCTATGACTTCATCGACAATGGGTTCCAGTACGCTAGGATCGGTGATTAACTCTTGACCGGCAAAGGCTTTCTCAGGAGAAATACCACTGAGCAAATCTGGCAACTTTTGTTTAGCTTGAGCATTGCTAATTTTGCCTGTTTCAATGCGAGTAATAATATCTGCTAAATTGGTGGGAGTCAGGGCGATTTGAGTAATAGTGAGTTTTTGCTTATTCAGGTGGGCTGCAATATCTTGAGTAATCCAGTTAGCAGCAGCTTTGGGATTTGCTCCAGATGCGATCGCTGTTTCAAAATATTCGGCTATTGAACGATCTTCTGTCAGCACTCGCGCATCGTAAGCCGAAAGTCCCAACTCGCTTTCATAATGATGGCGTTTTTGGGCTGGTAATTCTGGTAGTTCGCTACGCCATTGCTCTAATTGTTCATTTGACACCTCAATTGGTGCTAAATCTGGTTCGGGGAAGTAGCGGTAATCGCTAGAACCTTCTTTCACCCGCATACTACTTGTGCATTGAGCGGCTTCTTGCCACAGCCGAGTTTCTTGGATGATGCACGAGCCTGCTTCGATGGCGGCTATTTGGCGTTCAATTTCGTAGTCAATCGCCCGTTGAATGGCGCTGAAGGAGTTCATGTTTTTAATTTCTACCTTGGTGCCAAACTCCTTTCGTCCCACTGGACGCACGGAAATGTTGACATCGCAACGCAGAGATCCTTGTTCCATGTTGCCGTCACTCACGCCGAGATACCGGACAATCCGGCGCAACTCTTCGGCATATTCAGCAGCTTCTAGTCCAGAACGCAAATCCGGTTCCGAAACAATTTCTACTAATGGGATACCTGCGCGATTGTAGTCTACCAGAGAATAGGAAGAACCAGAAAGGCGATCGCTACCAGCGTGTACCAATTTTCCAGCATCTTCTTCCATGTGCAGACGCGTAATGCCAATGCGTTTGCGAATCGGATTCCCCTCAGCATCTACCAACTCAATTTCTAACCAACCATGTTCTGCGATCGGTAGATCGTATTGAGAAATTTGGTAATTTTTGGGTAAATCTGGATAAAAATATTGTTTTCGGTCAAACTTGCTATATTTAGCGATTTGACAATTTAGTGCCAAACCAGCTTTGACGGCGTATTCTAATACTTTTTGATTGAGTACAGGTAAGACCCCAGGTAAACCCATACAAACCGGGTCAATGTTAGTATTGGGGTCAGAACCGAATGCCGTAGAGCTATTAGAGAAAATCTTGGTGTTGGTACTCAGTTGACAATGGGTTTCTAAACCAATAATCGCTTCATACTCAGTTTTTACAGTCGTAGCAGTGGTCATAATATCAATAATTTGGGCATAATCCTTGTAGTGGTACTATTGTAGCGGCGTATTGAGTTGCCCTGAAGACGGTTATTTGGGTGAGTAACGCTTACCTCTTGAGCTTGAAAAGGGAGATGCACATCTAGGGTGAAGAAAATCTTAATGTACATGCTCACCTAAAACTCTGATTTTATAGCAACCGCCAGGTTGGTTAGGACACTAAGCTCAGGACATACTCCATCGCCGCCCGCAAGGTAGGGAAGTACTCCAGTTGCTTGCGGATACGACTTTTTAGCCAAGACCAGCACTGCTCAATCTTATTCAAATCAGGAGAGTAAGCTGGCAAGTACGCGACTACGAACCATGAAACCATGACCAAACATGACACTTGGGTAAAACTCAAAAGACTACTCAAACCTAAAGCCGAACTAGACAAATTGATTCACTACATCAGTGAGGTTGAATTAGCAACGGATGACTCGGATAACTCTATTAATGAAGATTTATTTGACTTGACTAGCCTTCTAGAGAATACCCGAATCCCGATTGAATTAGTAGCCGATAACGACGAGGAATAACCGCCTGATGAATCGCAACTGCGATCGCACCACCTACGGTGCGGGCTACCTGACACAGTAGCTGAAACAGTGGCATGATCCTGGAAAGCTTAGGAATTAAGATCCTTTGGGTTGGTCACATTGAGTTACGCCGCTATCGCGGTGGAAAGAATCTACCCAATAAATCTGATGAGGCAGATGCTTTAGCTATGGCAGCATACGCCTTAGACCAAGAAAATTATTTAGAAACTGGGGAACTCAACGGGCGTCAGTTTCTAATGCACCGTCCCGAACCCATTGACCAGCTGCGGAAATTGGTACAACAACTCGAACACCTTAATCGGGTTCAATCGCCAATTATCAATTACATCCGTCAAGTCCTGGCGTGGCAATTCCCAGAAAAAGCTCACAGTAAAACTGAGAGTACCAAAGTGGGAAATGTACCGCCGTTATGGGGTTGGTTAGCTCAAAGGCAAACAGAAGTACACCCACAGTCAAGTTTCTCCCTGGCGACGTCAAGCGCATTAAACGTAACCGTTCAAGGGACGGTTTTAAACTCAGACTGGGTATGGGAACCGTTCTTGAACAGTCTGGAGATAAACTAGTTGAGAAAGGTAGTGGTAGTGCTTTATGCCGAATGAACTTTTGGCAGTATGTGATTACCAAAATCGAAATCAACGGTCGATTGCCTGATAATCCCATCGGCAACGAAATTGCACTTTACAAAGAAACCCTCAAAAGTAAGGTTGATGCTTCTGGCAAACAACTGCTCAACGGTAAGCATTTACAAGCCAAGCTGGGTTCTAAGGTTGCCAATATGTTGTTCCGGGAGTTGTCGAGAGCAATCGCAATCACGCGATCGTAAATAAATGCTAAATCCCACTAACAAAAGAGTGGGGTTTAGATTGTTAGAGTGAAATAATCAAGCTTTTCCAGAGCTTCATTCTCCCTTTTACAGATAAAATCTATATATGAACGCTACACAAGAAAAACTAAAAGCTCAGGTTGAGCAGGCTTTAATCGCGGCTTTTGGCGCTGACTTGGCTGGAGTAGATCCAATTTTGGTTCCTGCTAGCAATCCTAAATTTGGCGATTATCAGGTGAATGTGGCTTTATCCCTGAGTAAAAAGTTAGGATTGCAACCAAGAGCAATCGCAGGTGCGATCGTTGATAAATTAGATGTATCCGAAATCTGTGAACCACCGGAAATCGCTGGGCCAGGATTTATCAATCTCAAACTGAAAACGGCATACTTAGAAGCACAACTCAATGCGATTCAAGCCGATCCCAGACTGGGAGTTCCAGCCGCAAAAACGCCGAAGCGAAAAATTGTGGATTTTTCCAGTCCGAATATTGCTAAAGAAATGCACGTTGGACACTTGCGTTCGACGATTATTGGTGATTCCATCGCCCGAATTTTAGAATTTCTTGGACATGATGTACTGCGGTTAAATCATGTCGGTGATTGGGGTACGCAGTTTGGCATGTTAATCGCCTATCTGCGGGAAGTTTACCCAGAGGCGCTTACCACTGCTAATGCTTTAGATATTGGTGATTTAGTCTCTTTTTATCGCAAAGCAAAATTGCGGTTTGATACCGATGAAGCTTTTCAAGAAACAGCACGCCAAGAAGTCGTCAGATTACAAGCAGGTGCAGAAGATACACTCCATGCTTGGAAACTGCTGTGCGAACAGTCGCGGCGGGAGTTTCAAATAATTTATGAGTTGCTGGATATCAAGTTAATTGAACGAGGCGAATCTTTCTACAATCCCTTACTACCAGGAGTTGTGGAAGATTTAGATAAATCTGGGTTACTGGTAGAAAACCAGGGCGCAAAATGCGTTTTTCTAGAAGGGTTTACAAATAGAGAAGGTGAACCTTTACCCTTAATTGTGCAGAAATCAGATGGTGGTTATAACTACGCCACAACAGATTTAGCATCTCTGTGCTACCGGATTCAGCAGGATGAAGCAAAGCGGATAATTTATGTAACAGATGCTGGACAAGCAAACCACTTCGCCCAATTTTTCCAAGTGGCACGCAAAGCCGGATGGATACCCGATGATGTGGAATTAGTACATGTTCCCTTTGGGTTGGTGTTAGGAGAAGATGGTAAGAAATTCAAAACTCGTTCTGGGGATACTGTGCGTTTACGGGATTTATTAGATGAAGCTGTTTCTCGTGCCCATGCTGACCTCAAAACTAGATTACAAAAAGAAGAACGCCAAGAAACTGAAGAATTTATTAATGAAGTTGCTACAGTAGTTGGAATTAGCGCAGTTAAGTATGCAGACTTAAGCCAAAATCGCACCAGTAACTACATCTTCAGCTACGACAAAATGCTGGATCTTAAAGGTAATACTGCGCCTTATATGCTATACGTTTATGCGCGGATTTATGGAATTAGCCGCAAGGGTGATATTAACTTTAAAGAGTTGGGAAATAATGCCATTTTTTTGCAGCACGAAACAGAATTAGCGCTAGCAAAATATTTGCTTCAACTGGATGAAGTTATTAGTAGTGTAGAGCAAGACTTGCTGCCCAATCGTTTATGTGAGTATTTGTTTGAACTGAGTCAAAAGTTTAACCAATTCTACGATCGCTGTTCCATATTACAAGCGGAGGAACCGCAGAGGACATCCCGTTTAGTTTTATGTGATTTGACTGCTAGAACTCTGAAACTGGGATTATCTTTGTTGGGAATTCAGGTATTGGAAAGGATGTAATATTTTTTTAACGCAAAGTTACGCTGAGGTAGCGCAAAGGTACGCAGAGTAAGAGTTAAGTTAAAGCTTCTTTGTGTACTTTGCAGTTTTTTAATTAGAATTGCTGGACTGGAGGCGATCGCTTATGGTACGGACACCATCAAAAAACATAACTTTGGCAGAGTTTCTAATATTACCAGAAACGAAGCCCGCTAGTGAATACATCGATGGTGAAATTATTCAAAAACCTATGCCACAGGGAAAGCACAGTATAATTCAAGGTGAAATGGTTAGCACTGTCAACTTAACAGTCAAGCCCAAGCGAATTGCTCGTGCTTTTCCAGAACTGCGGTGTACTTTTGGTGGAAGGTCAATAGTTCCAGATATTTCTGTGTTTACTTGGCAAAGAATTCCCCGTGATGAAAATGGTGAAGTTGCCAACGTGTTCCAAGCAGCTCCCGATTGGACTATTGAGATTCTATCGCCTGACCAAAGACAAACGAAAGTTACAAAAAATATTTTACATTGCTTGAATTTTGAAACACAAATGGGTTGGCTGATCGATCCAGAAGAACAAACGGTATTTGTATACATCCGCAATCAACAGCCACTCATGTTGGATGAACTAGAAGCTTTACTCCCTGTGCCAGATTTTGCAAGTGAGTTGAGGCTGACGGTGGGAGATTTATTTGGTTGGCTGTTGGAGTGAACCCAATCATGTCAAACCGTGACAAACTGAATAAGGAAATACAACAAATACAACAGGTTTTATGGGTAGGAATCGGTTGTAAACAAGGAACATCATGGGAGTTGATCGATTGGGCAATTGAGCAAGTCTTTCGAGAAAATCAACTTTTTGCAGGTGCGATCGCAGGTATTGCTACCATTGACACTAAAGCCTCGGAAGTTGGCTTAATCAAACTTTGTCGCCTCCGCAATTTGCCTCTAAAAACCTTTTCTGCTCAAATCCTTAGCTCTGTCTGTGTCCCCAACCCTGCCACAATTACCGACGATAAAGTAGGTACGCCTAGCGTAGCAGAGGCAGCTGCTATGCTTGCAGCCTCTCAACTTACATCGTTGACTGTTTTCCCCTTTATAAAGATAGAGGAATTGCGGGTAAAGTTCTTAGTTTCTAAACAAATTTTCCAAATACAAGGGCAACCAGGAGCGGTAACTCTTGCTGTTGCCCAAGCTTTAAATATTAGTAAGTTGGCACAATAAAACCAAACTATGTGAAGAAAGATAAACTAGACTAAAGCCCTTTTCCCTCCTGCCTTGTCTACGACACGCTGCGCGATCTGCCTCCTGCCTCTTGCCTTATTACAACGACAAATTTTACGCTGACCTACTTATTACAAAAGTTCTCTAATTTTTCTAGTCAACAACTCTCAAAAAATAGTTAATTATGCTAGAAACAATTGCTAGGACAATTGAACCTAACAAAGCAGGTAAAAAGCCCTGAATTTCAAAACCAGAACCAGGAGTTAGGACACTTGCCAGCCAAAGGGCTAAGGCGTTAATCACCAATGTAAATAAACCAAAGGTGAGTAAGGTAATTGGAAACGTCAAAATCTGCAAAATTGGTCTAATAAATGCATTAACCAGACCAATAACAAGGGCAGCAATTAAGGCAGTCAGAAAATTCTTGATAAAGAATCCCGGAACGATATTAGCAGTAATAAATAACGCCACCGCAGTACCGAGCCAAGTTAATAAAAAGTGTTGCATAAGTTTTTTTAGAGGATTTAGCAGTCAGTTTAATTAATTTCACTATTGCCAGTTGTGATCTGTAACACGATTAGGTATTGTTGTGCTTGACTTTTAAAGTTGCCATCATCTTTTATCAGCCTAAAATCAATGTAATTTTTCAGTGCTGCTAAGAGAGATACTTCTAATCGGTATATCTTTATCGTATTGCAGGATGTACCGGATTAAATTCATAAAAAACAGTGTGGAGTGCAAAAGCCCTACAAAGGTTTCTCTAAGTCGAGAAACCTCAGTCATATCATGTTCGACTTAATACTTATGTCATTGCGAGCGAAGCGCGGTAATCCCAAAGCACAAGCGAATTGCTACCCTTCTCCTGACGGAGACGCACTCGCGTTCGGGAACGCCTTGGGCGAACATTCCACTTCTCTACGAGACGCTGCCGCGAACGTTGCATTCGCAATGACATATCGTAAGTGATTTGCCGAACTTGATATCATTAGGGATTTCCAAGAAATAAAGTATCTAGTTTTGTTCGGTTGACAGCATTCGACTGAGCGCTCACGCCAAAATGTTGCCTGCACCTGTGGTTACGGATGGGTGAGACGCGACATTACCAAGCTTGAAGATTAGGGATACGATTAACGCCGCAAAAGAACCTCCCAGGTAGAGCCACCAACTACGCCGTCAGCTTCTAAACCATAGCGCTTTTGTGCAGCTTTCACAGCTGCTTCGGTTGTCTCGCCAAAGTCACCATCGGCATCACCTTTCAAGAAACCAAGCTTTTTCAGTTGTTGTTGCAACTTAACAACTTCAGAACCACGTAATCCTATACGCAAAATTGGCAATCCTTCTGTGGTGTATTGAATACCAGGAGTTCGTTTAGTAGTTGTGTTTGACTGAGTTCTAGTAGTTGATGTAGTACGCTTCGGCGTTTTCTTTGTGCTAGAAGTTGTAGTTTTTCTGGGAGTAGCAGGTCTTGGCTCAGGGTTGTTTGTAACTTGGGTTACAGCTTTTTTTGGGGTAGTAGGTTTTGGTTCTGGTCTAGTCGGAACTTGTGTTACAGCTTGTCTGGGAGGGTTGGGATTTGCAACGTTGATCAGGTTACTGGCCTGGGTTGGAACAGGAAAATTTGTAGCTGAGTTAAATCTTGGCTGGGATGAAGGGGCGGTTGATGCTGCTACTGGTTGATTAGGAAAAAGTCGTTGCCAAGTGCTGGCATCAACAACTCCATCTGGATTTAAGCCAGCTGCTTGTTTAAATCGGGAAACAGCATTAGCTGTATTTTCACTATAAATGCCATCTACTGCACCAGAATAAAAACCCAAAAGTTTCAGAGCCGCCTGAAGTTCAGCCACACGTTCGCCTTGGCTACCAACTTTGAGGCTAGGGCGGTTGATGCTATTTCCAGGATTTACTTGGGCAATTTTTTGTGGGGCTGCTATTGATACTAGAGTCGTTGAGGTAATAAGCAGAGGCGTAGCAAAGAACAAGAGTATTTTAATGGCTGATAAAGATTTAGACCTCTTTGGCCACCAATCCTTTTGCCGTTTTTCCATTTTACAGCGATTTACAGTTGGGTCTAGTAATTTTAAATAACTCAAAATACTTGCTGTCAGCCTGCTTTGCATGGAATTCACTCCCAGAATATTCTCATGCTAATGGTACAGCCGCTTGGTCGAAAAAACAGCTGCTGGATTTTACAATATCTCTGATGCGCGTAGCTGCGGCGCATTCTCAGTTCGCGATCGCTCGATTAATTGCTTCTTCTTGACCAACTAAAGACAAGTAAGGCTCTTTTAAATATTTACAAGCTGAAGCGATCGCATCCTTGGCACTCACAGCCGCAATTAATTCTTGGAACTTGGTGTCAAAATCAATTCCTAAGCCCAAAATTTCATACCAACCGTATATCTGAGCAATTTGCCCGTTCGTTTGTTTACCCAAGGCGTACTGCCCCAGGATCTTGTTTTTAGCAGCTTGGAGTGCGCTTTCGGATACTTCGGTGGTACATAACAAATCTACTTCTGTACGCAGTCCTTCTAGGGCAATGCTGGTATTTTCTGGTGCTGTACCCATATAAACCACAAACGACGCTGGAAATAGCCTTGTGGAGTAAAAGGCGGATACTTCGTAAGCTAAACCGCGCTTTTCCCGCAATTCGACAAACAAGCGGCTAGAAAGCCCATTTCCCAAGTAGGTACACAGCAACTTCAGGGCGGCGTAATCAACAGAACTCACCGATGTTCCCAAATATCCAAGCATCACAATTGATTGTTGTGTCTGTACTGGTTTAATCCTTACCTGGGGTTCCACCTTAATCTCAGGTAAATTTAGTATTGGCGGTGCTTGGGCTGGCGCTTGCCAATCAGCAAAAACTTCTTCCACCAATCCTGTTGCATCTGTTGGTGTGACTCTACCAGCAATACTAATTACTACATTATCTGGACGGAAATAATTCTGGTGATACTCCACCAAATCCTCACGAGTTAAGCGGCTCATGGTGGATTCATCTCCCAGCACTGACATGGAGTAGGGATGATTTTGGTACATTACCTGCCGCATTTGTTCAAAGGCGACATTGAACGGTTGCTCTTTTTGAGAACGAATATCTTGGAGCGCTAAACGCCGTTCTAGTTCCACTTGAGTTTCAGGAAAAGTAGGCGATCGCAAAATCCGCCCTGCCAATGTTAAAATTTCCCCAAAATCAGATGTTACCGTCTTGAAAGATAGCAAAAAATAATCAGTGCCAGCATCTGCACTCAAACTCGCCCCTACAGACTCGACTTTTTCTGCAATTTCCAAGCTAGAAAGTCCATCGCATCCCTTTGTGATCACTGCTGATAACAAATGTGCCAACCCTGCTTGCTCCCGGTTTTCGTTACAACTACCAGCACGCACAAAGATTCGCGCTGCAATAATGTCCGCAGCCGGATTTTCTGCTACCAACACGACCAGGCCATTGTTCAATACAGTGCGATGGATGGGCGATTTTTGCAACAAGGTTGTCATTTGTCTTTTGTCATTTGTCATTTGTCATTTGTCCTTTGTCCTTTGTCCTTTGTCCTTTGTCATTTGTCCTTTGTCATTTGTCAAAAACTAATGCTCCATGCCCCATGCCCAATAACTAACACGGTTTAAGTACAGTAACCGCGTAATTCTGTGGCGAGAGATACTGTTTAGCTAATTGTTGCAGTTCTTTAGCATTAAAAGATTGAATCTGCTGGGGATATGTCACAGCTAATTCAGCTTGGGCAATGGTATTGTAATACCCATAAAGCCCCGTTAGTTGATTTGGTGTTTCAGTAGAAAAGGCATACTCGTTACATAGAAGTCTGCATATACGAGCAAGTTCTTGTTCGCTAATTCCTCTAGTCAGCAAATCATCCAAATGAGCGCAAATTAAAGACTCAACTTCCTCCAGATTTTCTGGTTCTAACCAGGCAGTAATTGTAAATAAACTTGATTCTCGTTGTAGAGAAAAACTACTGCAAATTCCCTGTACCAATTGCAAATCTTCTCGCAAATCACGCACTAAACGCGAAGTCCGCCCTTCTGCTAATAACACTGACAAAAAATCTAAACCATAGCCAGTACGGATATCTTCTACTCCTGGTACTAGCCACGCCATTAACAATCGTGCTTGCTCTATGCGTGGTAAACAAAGTTCTTGACGGTGAATTCCTGTTATTACTGGCTTTGTCACTTTCTCAAACTGCGGACAATTCGAGGGTTCAGCAAAATCAGCAAATGAATGATTTACCATTTCCCAAGCTGGTTGCTGGGCTATACCGCCTGCAATTACCACTGTCATGTTTTCCGGCTGATAGTGAGTGTGGTGAAAACAGCGCATTGCTTCTGGCGATTGCTGCATCAGTTCTTGCTCAGTACCCAACACCGAACGTCCGTAAGGGTGATGCGGATAGATGCTTTGAATTAGAGCTTGAAATCCTATCCAGTCGGAATCATCATGACATGAGCGAATTTCCTCTAACACTACATCCCGTTCGCGGCTAAATTCATCTTCTGGAATTGCCGCATTGAGTAGTAGTTCTCCCAAGTAGGGTAGAGTCTCTTTTAAATAAGGGGCAGCTGTGGTGAGTGAATAATGAGCATAATCATAGCTTGTCGCCGCATTACTCACGCCACCCCGGTTTTCAACTTTGGAATCGAACATTCCAGGGGGTAGCGTCGCCGTACCTTTAAAAATCATGTGTTCTAAAAAGTGCGCCATGCCAAACCACGGTTTTGGCTCTAGGCTAGCTCCAGCACGCACCCAAACATCCGCCACAACTACGGGAGTAGTAGAAATTTCTTGATGAATAAAAGTTAAACCACTCTCTAGTCGGAAGACCGAGGCTGGAAATACGGTATTAGTTAGTTGTTTTAACAATTTTTTGTAGTTTTAACCACAATTTAAAGCAATTGTGTCATTTTAACTCTGAACGATACCTCATTTAGAATCAAGTTATACAGTTTTAGTAGAATTGTGCTATTCCTGTCCTCCACATTACCGAAAAATTAGAAGCGTTATGTATTCAGAGGAAAATCGCAAATTAGTAGAGTTCTTTGCTAACGTGATATCCAGGAATACTGACCATACGGCTTAATTCTTGAGACCTCAGTATCTAGGTTTCTCAAAAACATGGCAATCTTTACTGTCAGTTCGCTTATTTTAAACTGATTGAAATAATTAAAGCTCCCAAATTCTAACTGAACTTTGGGAGCTAATAATTTTAAGTTCACCGCGACGCCGTTTTACCTAAGTTTATGACCTGGGTTTATCCAGGTGGGAACCTAAATTCCTCGTTTAAAGTTTCCGGGTACATGCCCGGTATACTGCCACGAGAACAGTTGACTCCCTTGTCATTAAAGGCATAGATCAAAAAACTTTATGGCAGTCACCAACGTCGTAGTGCAACTCACTCATTATAGCTTTTCAAAAGATGTTGTGTGTTCAACAGCGAAACTTTCTGCTCAATTTACAGCAACCTTCTCGGCAGTTAGGACATTGGTGATTGCTCAAAACCCTGAAATTACTGGGTTTTTACTCAGCACTCAGCACTCAGCACTTTGCTATACCTGGGATACCAGATAGATTCTATGGTCTGGGCGATCGCGATCGCCATCTCTCGATTTTGATTATCCAGCAAAACAGTGACATGTCCCAACTTTCGTCCCGGACGTGATTCTGTCTTCCCATACCAGTGAAGGTGGGCTTGGGGAATTTCTGCTATTTGTTGACGCTGGCTTTGGTAGTCGCTGTGAGAATTTTCATACCCCAGTAAGTTCACCATCACAGCGCCGGCGCACTGCAAAGCTGGATTTCCCAAAGGTAAACCACAAACGGCTCGAAGATGCTGCTCAAACTGAGAAGTTTCACAAGCATCAAGAGAAAAATGCCCAGAATTGTGGGTACGTGGTGCAATTTCATTTACCAGCACTTTGCCATCAGCCTTGAGAAATAGCTCAATTCCAAAAATTCCCACTACTTCTAGGCTATTTAATAGAGTATGTGCGATCGCTTGGATTTCTGCTACTTGATTGGGCGTAATCTCGGCTGGCGCAATCACCCGCCGACACACTTGTTGTTCTTGTTGGGTTTCTACCACTGGATAAGTGACAATTTCTCCCTCCACAGAACGAGCTGCAATTACTGCTAATTCTCTTTCAAAAGGGACAAATTCTTCTAACAAAAAAAGTGATTGATTTAAAGTTTGTGTTGAGGTTTCATAACTTAGCTTTTGTTCTAAAGTAGCAAAATCTGGAATTATGAAAGTACCTTGACCATCATAACCGTGGCGACGGGATTTGAGGACTATTGGAAAACCTAGATATTCTATTTTTGATTTGATATTTTCCACCTCGTCAAGGGCAAAAAATTGAGGAACTGGTAAGCTCAAATCCCGTAAATAGCAACGCTGATGATATTTATCTAAAAGAGGAGCTAAAGCTTCTAATCTCGGACGGAAGCAAACACCTTGCTGTGCTAAACCAGATAAAGCATTCAGGTTAACAAATTCGTTTTCAAAGGTAATGACATCGCATTTTTGAGCTAATATTTCCGTAGCACTTGCATCATCAACTGGCGCGAAAACAGTTTCTTTGGCGATTGACACCGCCGGGTCGTGAACGCTTGGAGTTTGTACTACTAATTTTACTCCTAGCTTCTGTGCTGCATCCGCCATCATCCAGGCAAGTTGTCCGCCACCAATTACACCAACACGCTTCATTGACATCCTAGAGAATCACGAGTTTGCACGCCTGTTTTGGAATTTACACCACTGGCTTTGGTGCACAGTTCTTTGATTTGCGCTCTATCCAAAATTGCATCTGTAAAATCTGCACCGTCTATATTTACATCATTAAATATGGCGCGGAGCAAAAGAGCTTCTTTGAAAACTGCATCGCTCAAATCTGCCTTAGTCAAGTTTACCTGATCGACCATTGCATTCGTTAAATCTGCTCTGTGGAGATTTGCTTTTGTCATCACCGAAGCGCTCATGACTGCTCCCCGTAAGTCAGCATTTGTAAAGTTAGCTAATTCCATATTGGCGTTAGAAAACTCCGCAGCTTGCAAACTCTGTCCAGAAAAATCACGTCTTGATAACTCTGCATTGCTAAATGACAGTGGATGAGTCCAGTCTACTGCCACTGCTGGATCGGCCACACACCAGATAATAATTCCGAGAATAAATGCTAATGCTTGCCGCCATAATATATTGAGAGCCAATTTAGTGTATACTTGCCGCATTTAATTACCGCACTTGAATATTAGCAAGACTGGAGCGTACAAATTGAGACTCGCAGCCTTGCTACTGGACTTGGAGAACATGTATTTCCGTTGCTTAATATTTTGTAACGCAAAAAGAGCATAAGCTTCTTACTTTAGCAAAATTATCCCTGCTACTTGGGGTAGAGAGTGGCAATCTGCGATCGCCCTAAAGTTATATATCAGAACAATAATTACTAAATAGCGATCGCAATGACTATGTATAAATTGTTTCTCACATCAAGCAAGCTTTAGCAAAATAGAGACGGGGAGCATAATCTATCGCTCTTAATGAAGATAAAACTTGAAATTTCTAACTCTAAAGGAATAATTTAGCTAAATAAAGCAATGTCTACTATGGCCTATGCTTGTTGACTTATTTACAATTCTTCATCTGTGGATTTAAATTTTCAAGATATAAAAAGTTTTTCTGAGCAGTAATACTCACTGACTGATTTACAATTCTTGACTTTCCATTTTTCAAGTAAAGTTTGTTGTCTTTTAAATTCAATAGCCCCAATCAACTGTTAGTCTTTTAATTAATGAAAGCAAGGTTTGAGCGTAATTGTATGCGTTTCAATTGCTTAACAAAGCTTAAAAGTTCGATAATTAGCGTTAATTTTATAGCGATTAGTTAGTTCTTCAGGAATCTCTCAGAGTTTACATTCACCAAGTACACAACTTCCACAAACCGAACTCCGAAACCCGATGATGAATCATTACTCACTTCAATGGATTGAGGCATGGTGCCAAGAAAATGGCTGGACAGATTTATTTGTTGAGCGACGTAACAACTTCTGGGCTTTCCCTCCGGGTGGGGTAATGCCAGAGCCAATTCCAGTTCATGTTCTCAGATTGATTAAAGCCGAAAAAGGACTGACTTTGGAAGAACGATTGTGGTCGTTGTCGGCAGTAATTGGCACAATCCTAGCTGTTCTTTTTACCTTTTGGTTCCAGTCGCCGATGCCATTAGTTTTAGCTTTCGCTTTTAATGCTGTTACAGTGGCTCAATTTGAACTTGAAGATGCCTAAATTATTATTTTGGGCTTTGCTATTCAAAACTGCTCTTGTTTACTTTCAGCAAGAGCAGTTTTGAATTTAACAAGAAAGAATTCAGGAGTCAGGAGCCAGAATGGGCTAAACGCCCCGCTACCGCTAACAGAATTGAATTCTGTCTCGCTACTGCTGCAAAGAAACAAACTACGCGCAGCGTCTCATAGAGAGCGTCTTGATTTTGACCGGAAGCGGAGCTTTCCTTGCTTTGCTTCTGAATTCTGACTTGGTGAATTCTTCTTCAATGATTTGATAGCAGCCGTCTAGTCTATTAGGACATAACTAATTAGAAATAACTAACATCTAAGAGCAGCTAACAGGTAAAGCTACCTTTGCGTGTTTGTTAACGTAGTCCACAAATAATTGCTTCAATCGGGGACTGACACCAGCGTGTTCAAAGAATCCAAAGCCGAGATTTCTTGCTTTTGCTAAGGTTTCCTCTGGTGTTAATCCTTCCTGGATAGCGATACTCAACAGCGCAATTCCAGTCGATCGCATCCCGGCGGCACAATGCACAACTGCTGGTTTCGGGATTTGTTCGAGTGTCGTGAGGATTTTAGTAATCACCTCTTCATTGAAATTTTTGAGATCCACCTTGAGTGGAACATTTCGATAATACAGCCCCAATGCTTCCGCTACTTTTTGCTCATCTTTAGAAAATCCTAGTTCATCAGGCGATCGCAAATTGAGAACAGACTTAAAACCTTCTTGAATAGCTTGCTCAAGCTGTTTCGGTATAACTTGTCCTGTCGTTGTCAAATTTTCGTTAATTTGTATGGCGTTGATCACATTTACTCCTTTTAACCTTCTAATGTCTTCCAGCTGGGCAAATACTCTAAGGGAGCAAGCTTTGAGAAGATATTCAAAATAAAGACAACAAAATTAGCCAAATATCACAAGATATTGCTTAACTACTTCAAAATTACTCTTTTGAAGCTGATTCTTTTATTGCTTTATCCATAATATACGGTTTGTCGATAGAATTAGTGCTGATTAAAGTTTATTATACTTATTGCCGATAGAATTACTGTAATTTATATTTCAGGAGTTATACTATTAGGCAAGTTGGGAGAGAAATTGGCTCGAGATTTTCGTGAACAAGGGTATGAATCAATTCAAAATTCAAAATGACGCTCGCTGACTCGCTAACGCTGCGCTAACAAAATTCAAAATTAAATACAGCCACCCACAATATGAGTGGGGTTTCTACCTACCTTGGGATACAAGGATTCTTTCGCGCCACACTTCGACAAGCTGAGTGCATCGCTTGCGGACGTTAGCGTAGCGGGACGAAGTCCGGTTTTGAACCCTGCCTTCTCTTATAATCTGAATAGCCAACCCTGAACCTATGAGCACTAACGAAATATCTCTTCGACCTGCCCAAGAAACAGATGCGTGGGTGCTGAGTGCAATTCATATTGCTGCTATCAAAGCTCTACCTGCAACTTTCTATACCCAAAAAGAACTTTTAGCTTGGCGCAATTACCGTGACAAACCTGATGGTTCAAATATTTTGAAGAGTATGAAAGCAGAATCTTTCTGGGTTGCGATCAAGGGAGATGTTGTTATAGGTTTTGCTAGTTTCATTGTTGATGAACTAATCGGGTTGTACGTCCATCCTAAATATCAAGGTAAAGGGATTGGCCGTGTTTTAGTTCAACATTTTTGCGATGAAGCAACTGAGCAAGGTATAGATAAGGTAATTACAACCGCTAGCCTTTATGCTGAAGGGTTTTATTTACGACTAGGATTTACTGCCATCCAAAAAGCACCTCATTATTTAAGAAGTGGGATAGTTGTTCCAGTTACTAAAATGAGTAAAACATTAGCTACTACACCAAAATCAATTTGAGAAGGTAAATATTTTCAATAATTTTAAAAATGTTGGCATCAACACTATTTTCCCCAAATTCCAACCACTTTTTCTACATAATTTATGATGAAAGTAAGTACTTGCCAACATAAATGCATAAAACCATCCGTTCATCAACTCTCACCCGTACACGTTTGATAGAAGCTGCCTTGCAGGTATTTGCCAGTTTAGGTGTTCAAGGAGCAACTACCCGTGAAATAGCTCGTGTTGCTGGTGTGAATGAGGTGACTTTATTTCGCCACTTTGCTAGCAAAGAACAACTTCTGGGAGCAGTAATGAAAAATGCCTTAGCACTCCAGACAGAAGCCCTTGCACACCCTGAAGCGTGGACACAGGATCTAAAAATTGATTTAAAACAGTATGCCCATCTCTACAATACTATGCTAGAGACACAGGAAGACTTAATTCGTACCTTCATTGGAGAAGCCAAACGTCATCCAGAGGCAGCCAAACAAGTTATTCAAGAAGCTGCTAAACCCTTAAGGGAAAAACTTGTAGCTTACCTGCAATCGAGTCAGAAACGAGGCACTGTTAGGGCAGACCTCGATCCATTTCCGGCTGTCGATATGTTTACAGGAATGCTATTGGCTGGAATGCTATGCCGCAGTGCAAAATTCAATCAAGGCTGCTATAGCTGTGAGGACTATATCGAAACCTGTGTAGATATTTTGGTGCGTGGTATCAGTACCACTCCCCTCTAATACCATTTCACTTTCAAGTTGATATAAATAGGGAGCAGGGGGAAAGAGTTAGAGACAAATCATTATAATATGTTCAATAGATATAAATACTAGTACAGCATAGCGTAAATAAACATACCTTATATACTTTTTTCTCCGGTTATTAGCGATCGCATCACTCACCACTTGGTTTAGTACTTATATACTGTTTCCCTGGTTATTAGCGATCGCACCTCTTCGTCCATCGGCTTATTTTAGTACACATCTACTATTACCCCCCTACCTTTGTCTACAGCCCATACTATGTACTCCGGGAGGTGCAGAATCTGATATCTAACGAATTGTAAAGATACTATCTTTGGCAACTTCGTATTATTTATGGGAAGATGGTACTCTATATAGCAATCCGATTTGATTCAAAGAATTACTCGTAGAGACTAGGGACTCTTTACTGGGGGAGGTGGGGCCCCTGAAGGGGATAAGGGGTAATGGGGACTGGGAAGAAGGAATAAAAGTGTACTGAGTTTTTTTCACGCAATCAAATATGAGTCCTATATCTAGAATAAATATTAATGTAATTACCAAAATATTGGTAATATTATCGTACGTTCAGAGTTTCATCAAGACGATCCCTGATTTTTGATTTGTTTAGATGTAGCTTCCATAAAATCGATAAAAACTTTTATTAGCTTATGAATTCCCTCGCTACCTCCTGCAATTAAACCTCCTGTCAGCAATGCATCTAAACAACGGAAAATAATTACTTGTATGGGATTATCTAAATCAATAACTACAAGTGGTTCGATTGAGCGAATACCTATTGCGCTCATTAAAAGACCGAATAAAAGAGATGTCCATAGAGCAATTGTTCGTGTATCAGATTTATAAGCTGCTTTTTGGCGCTCTTTTTCATTTATATCATCAATTTGTGGGTTGAATATTTTTAATGGTTCTTGTTGGTTTTGTGTAAAGTTTTGGATAATTTGCTGTTCTAAACTCATTCCTTCAGGTGGGAGTCCACTGACTTGATTAGATTCTAAAGAAGAGAATTGGTTCTGTTGTATTTCCATAAGTCTTATTTTCTCAGACAATAGAGCCTTTTTTTGCTGAATACTAATATCTAATTGTTCGACGAATGGGCCACGCCAAGTAGTTATAAAAACTTCTAAAGAACGCTCTAACAGCAAAGAAATGAATAATTGTAATGTGAGCAGTTGGACAATATCATTAACTCCAAATGGTTTTAAAACAAATGGTTTAGATGATAACCAAGTTGACAAGGTTACTACTAGAAAACTAATAATGATTAACACAATAAATAGAGGAGATTCTGGAGAAAGCTTTAGCAATGTATCTATACTCCTGTTTCGCGTCACAATATCTAACACAGCCTGGAGGTGAAAACTACACCTGCTGAGTAACTTAACAACGTTAATTTGATAGAACAGTAAATAATTTCTGAGCCGTCCCTTTTTTCTAAAAGTTTGATAAGTTACGCCCTTGTGGGAGCAGAAAGCATTCCAGTGCTACTGTGCATGGGATGAAGCTAGAGCAAGTAGTAACCGTAGCACCAACTAAAAACCCCTCCAAAGTGTTGCAGGGGTCAAAGTAATTTTTGCAAATGAGATGGTGATTAGGGAGAGACAGCAGCTTTGGCTTTATCAACTGATTGTAGAGCAAAGCTGGCATCCGTTTTTACGTATTAACCATCAAGGAACCTAGTTGTAAAAAACCTACACCTGTCAGAGGGGGAGCAGGGGGAGAGACAAGGTAAGCTTATTTATGCAGGTCTATGCAATGGGATTGTAAATTGATGCGATCGCATTGTTAGGCGAAACAATTGCATTGTAAATCGATGCGATCGCATTGTAAATCGATACAATCGCATTGTTAGTCAAAACAATCGCATTGTCAGTCGATACAATCGCATTATCACCCAATACAATCACATCGTCAGTCAAAACAATCGAATTGTCAGCCGAAACAATCGCATTGTCAGTCGATGAAAAAAACCCAGATTACAATCTGACTTTCTGAAATTACGAATTACGAATTGCTCTACAAGATGCAGGCTTTAACCAAGGACTATGAGGCGTAGTGCTGGGAAGATTTGCTGTCAGGACAACTTCCCCTTTTTCGTTTAGCGCCAAACCAGTAGCTTCTATGATCGGTTCTGGTGCGGGGGTAGTTGTTTTGCTGGGAACAAAGGAGCTACTGCGTTCATTACCATTTGGATTGAGAGTCACCCAATCTACCTCCACTGCATCAGTGTTGAAAACGTCGCCTGGATTAGGTGGTAAGCCGCCGCGTCCAGTGATTGTAAAACTGCTCTCAGCTAAATTTCCACCAGCTTGACAAGTCTGTGCTACTTGCGTATCAACTGGTACAGATGGTAAGTTGACTAAGCCACTGTTGAGGTCTACATCTGGCGTGTTAAGTTCTACAGTGCCACTTACACCAAACTCAGAACTAGCGGTGATGTCCGAAAGAAAAGTTGGGTTAGAGCGGGGTTGAATGCCATAGATACCAATGGCTTGAATATTTACTCTCCCACCACTGCCTGTGTAAGCATTAGCAGTGATGTCGCTATTTTCCTTTGGGACAGCAACAATGAAGCCCGACGGGGCATTGATGGTGATGTTGCCACCATTACCACCAGCTTTTTCTGTACCTGCGGTGGTCGAAATGGAAGCGCCACGATGCAGAAGCAGTAAATCAGTTTGTAAGTTAATGTTGCCACCGTTACCCGATGCAGAGCGGGCGTTGAGTATGCCACTGTTGTCTAGAGTAACTCTAGGTGAGGTGACAATAATATCTCCAGCAGTACCCGTCGGACTTTGGGAGTCAACTAACAAGCCACTGTTAAAGTTAGAACTATTGCCAGAAATGGTGAAAAAATCAGCAGCATTAACTTTGATTGTGCCTGCATTCCCTTGTCCAAAGGTTGAGGCAGAAAGTTGCCCTCCATCAAGAACCTCAACTCTATTTGCATTTAATGCAATATTGCCACCATTCCCCTCTCCACCAGTACTAGCAAACATAACACCATTAATTAAAGAAAATAAGGTGGAGGAGATAATAATGTTACCTCCATGACCTATCCCTCCTGGTGATACTAAGCTGAAAATCCCACTGTTAATTCCAACAATCCTTACTGAATCAGTAACTTCTATGTTAATATTTCCAGCATCTCCCTGCCCAGCAGGCTGATCAAAAACATTAGTAGAAATTGCACTTATTAATTGGGCACTATCATTGAGAGAAAGTGAAGTAGCTTTAATATCGAGATTTCCCCCTTTACCAACACCTCCAGCCCCTACCGCAGTGTTAATATTGGTAGAACTACCTGCAAGAGAAACTGAATCTCTGGCACGGACAGTTATGTTGCCTGCTCGACCTTGCCCTTGAGTTGCGGTAGCCAATGTAGCACCATTATTTAGCGAGACAGTGCCGGAATCAATAGTAATGTTACCTCCATTGCCTATTGCTCTTGATCCCACTATGCTAAATACACCACTTTCAACGCCGTTAAAGAAAACAAAATCGCGGGCGAATATATTAACATTGCTAGCATTTCCCTCTCCTAAAGTGCTGGCACTTAGTCTAGCGCTATTGGTGATTAATAACGAGCCAGTTGTGATGTTGATACTACCTCCATTGCCTACAGCCTTATCTCCCACTTGGCTAGTTACTCTACTATAAAAACCATCACTGTCTTGTCCATCAAAAGATACGGTATCACGAGCTTGTATTACTATACTGCCCGCATTTCCTCGACCCCGAGTGTTGGCATTCAGTTCAGCTCCATCTCGTAATGAGAAAGAACCAGAATTGATAGTAATGTTACCCGCACTGCCAACTGTCCCCTCGTCCACAAAGCTGCTAATCCCACTCGGTATACTTTCTCGTAATGAGAAAGAACCAGAATTGATAGTAATGTTACCCGCACTGCCAACTGTCCCCTCGTCCACAAAGCTGCTAATCCCACTCGGTATACTTTTCTCCCCAGCAATATCAACTTTTCCAGTAACATTCACATTGACATTCCCCGCATCCCCCTGTCCTGCTGGCGCTGTTGCAGATGCTTTACTAGTAATGGTTTGCAGTTGAGCGCCATCAATTAGTGACAGAGTTGCAGCATTGATACCGATATTGCCACCTTTACCTACACCCCCTGATTCCACCCTGCTGAAGATGTCACTATCTGCAAGGGAAACAGCATCTTTTGCACTCACTGTCACGTTCCCCGCATTCCCTTGTCCAGATGTTGAAGCAATAAGTCCAGCGCCATCAATTAGTGATAGTGTTGCCGCATTGATGTTGATATTGCCACCTTTACCTACACCTCCGGCTTCCACCGTACTGAAGATGGCAGCATTTGCAAGGAGGTCAACAGCATTTTTGGCACTCACTGTCACATCTCCTGCGTTCCCTTTTCCAAATGTTGAAGCAGCAATTTGAGCGCGATCGCGTAATGAAAAAGAACCAGAATCGATAGTAATGTTGCCCCCATCGCCAAGTGACCCCAAGCGTACAAGATTACCAACTCCCCTCCCACCAGCAACTTTGATTTCCTCGGTAGCATTCAGCGTAATATCTCCGGCAACAGTTTCAGGTGTCCCCAAACCTTGCCCAATACCGCCGCTTAAAT
Organism: Nostoc sp. ChiQUE01b; assembly: GCF_034531255.1. Classification (NCBI taxonomy): domain Bacteria; kingdom Bacillati; phylum Cyanobacteriota; class Cyanophyceae; order Nostocales; family Nostocaceae; genus Nostoc; species Nostoc sp. ChiQUE01b. Next base: position 25,851 of record NZ_JAVRBM010000092.1, read on the forward strand.
AACTTCCTCCCAATATCTCTAGATTAGAGGCATTGACTGCAATATTACCGCCACCAGCGCCTTGTACATATATACCTGCTTGATTGGTAAGGGATACCGAAGTTCGCGCAACATTCTCAGAAAATCCCAAGCTGAGATTATCGCCATCTACACTCAACGCTACACTACCAGGTTCCGCCAATCCTCCTAACTCAACTCGTCCACCAAAAGCATTTAATTCTCCCCCATCCATGCTGACATTACCACCTACCAGCAGCAAACTCTTACCATTTGGTACTCGTAAACCAAATGCATTAAAACCTGCTGGATCTTGTTCTGCAAATGCAACTGAGCTATTTTGAATCCCTGCGTTTTTATTAATCTGATTGAACAGCAATGCTGAAGGATTAATAGTCAACAACGGTGAAGGGATATTTTTCTCAGTAGCGCTAAAAAATCCGATATTTCCAAATTGCAGTGCATTGGCAGTAGTCGCTACAAAAGAACCACCAATATTCAACGAAGCATTACGCCCAAAAATAATCCCACTAGGATTAATCAGAAACAGGTTGGGATTAGAGTTACCAAATGTGCCAATGGTTCCCAAAATCTTGGAGGGGTTACCACCTGTAACGCGGGCCAAAATATTCTGAATATTCGCGCTTCGACTGTAGAAATAGGCTCCTCGTCCTTCAGCCACATTGAATTCCCGAAAACTATGGAATAGATTTGCACCCCGCTGCGCCCCGCCATCGATTACGTCAACAGGTGAGTCAGGAGTAAAAGGTGTGACCAAAGAACTTTCAGCACCCAGCGTATTATCAGGTATGGGCTTGAGTTCCTCAGCTAGGGCGCAATTTGCACTCCAAATGCTTGAACCACATATCGCAATCCCTATAAACCAGCTCCAACGATTACTCATCTCAGACATTGTACACCCCTAAGCAAACAGCAGTTGCGGAACATTGGTTATGTCACACCACTCATCTGGGTTTACAGTGGTTGAAGTCACCTCTGGATAATTCTTAGTTGCGATCGCGTTAGTTTTACGCAAAACTTACTAATTTATTTACATAAATTTATACAACATAATTCATTAGTCGATGCGATCGCATTGTCAGGCGAAACAATCGCATTCTCAGGCGAAACAATCGCATTGTTAGTCGATACAATCGTATTGTCACCCAATACAATCGTATTGTCAGGCGAAACAATCGCATTGTTAGGCGAAACAATCGCATTGTCAGCCAATACAATGGCATCTGCGTAAGTAAATAAACAAAAAGTTAACTCCAACTCCTAGCTTGAATCCCCCACTTTCAATGGTGAGAGTGGCTCAAAGCCAATTACCTAGCAGAACATAAGGGGCCCAAAACATCGGACGTTTGTATTTGGAATTTTGCAAAAGAGAGAGCTGGGCGTGACGGAGTACTTCAGCTTTAGTCAGGTTTTTATTGGCTAACTCTTGGTAAAATTTACTCATCAACACAGCAGTAGACTCATCATCTAAGTTCCACAAAGAAGCGATCGTACTGCGTGCTCCTGCCTGAAAAGCGACACCAGCAATTCCTAGTGCAGCTTGTTCGTCCCCGGTAGCTGTTTGACAAGCACTAAGAATGAGTAATTCAATCGCTTCGGGTCTATTTTGCTCTAGCGTTCGCACTAACTCATTTAACTTTTTGACATAAATACGCTCATTCCAAGCGACAATAAATGTCTCTTCAGGCTTGGAGCTAAACTGACCATGAGTTGCAAGATGAACAATAGGGAAAGGTAGAGAATTAATCCGGTTTTGCAAAGTTTTGCTAGTAAATTCTTGATTCAGAAGGATGCTGCTAGGGACTTGAGAGCGGATTTCTTCTAATTCGAGTTTGACGTTGGGTAGTGCAGAAAATCCCGAACTTGCTTCACTCAATCCTGCGACTATTGCCTTTAATTCCTTCTCCAATGGTTTAGGTTCAATCAGTTGCAAACTAGGAGTAAGTGCAATGTTATACTTCTCAACTAGATACTGTTTGCCATCGTAGAGAACTGCCATTGGAATATTTCGTAACCAGCCATCCAGCACAAACACCAAAGTAGGAATCTTGCTTTCAGCTAAGGCAGCTTCAGCAGGTTGAATCAGCCATTTGTAAACCTTCTGGGATAAAGATTGAACCTGTCGCGGCGTGTGTGGTTTGGGTAGATTTTCCTGTAGTTGCCTTAAAGTAGTTTTCACTTCATTTTCAACTACAGGGGTAGTGTAGTGCAACCAACGCTGTTGAGGCAACTCGATGATCACCTCTAGTCGGTCTGGCAAAATAAATGGATAAATAATTGCTGCCGTTGGATCTTTTTTTGGATTACGGATTTGAGCATTCAAACAGTTGTTGCGAAAGAAGTTTTCTAGTTCTGCTATTTGGAGTAATTCGATTGTATTGCTGGCTTTTTCGAGATTTTCAAAGCTCACTTCCAAGTTACCTTGAGATTGCAAAAGTAAATCAACCAACTGTCGATAAACTGGTTCAACTTCTTCTCGAAAGGAAAATTTCACCGCAGAATTGACAGCAACTAAATCACTACGGAGGGCTTGGAGGTTATTAACTGCTTCTGTGTAAGCTGATACTGCTTTTTTGATATCTCCCTTAGCTTTCAGCAAACGTCCTAGTTGCCATTGCCATTGATAGCCAATGTCTTTAGCATCGATAGCTTGAGCGATGAGCAAGGCTTGTTGGGTGAGGTTTTGGGCATCAGACCATTGTTGGGTTTGTTCGTACACATGCCCTAAAACACCAATAGCATAAGATTCTGTGCGTCTATCTTGCAAACTTTTTGCTTGCTCAATAGCAGTTGCCAGTAATTGCGCAATGTCCAACCATGAGGGAGTGTCTGCGGCGGTTTTTTTTCGGAATTGTATTAGACTTTGGGCAAAGTTAATCCGGGCAGAAATTGCTGTCCGACTGATGGGTAAGTCGTGAAGTTGAGTTTGAATTTGGGAGGATACTGTTTGGAAAGCTGACAATTGCTCAGTTTTCAGCAGCAGTCTTAGTTGATTGGCTTGGGCTTGGATGCGTGTAATAGGTGAGGTTGCAGTTTTGAGAGTTTGTTGATAATATTTTATAGCTGTTTGCGTGTCTTGCTGAACACGGGCTGTATTACCCAGACTGAGGAGAATATCAGCGATCGCTTCCTTATCTGGCAACGATGAAGCTACTTCTAAACTTTGCTGCAATATCTGCCGAGATGTTTCTAAATCACCAGTGACTTGCACGACATTACCGAGACTATGCAGGGCTGCAACTTTAACAGGTGAGTTGGGTTGACTTTGGAGAATCTGGGTACTGTCCCTTAAGGTCTTCTCCGCTTGACGATAAAACCCTAAAACTTGCAAAGCTTGCGCTTGGTTAATTCGATTTTGAATAACCGCCCTTTCACTGCCTATTTTTGTATAAATGTCAAGTGATACTCGCCAAGTATCCAGGGCATCTTCAGCTTTGCCTTGAGCCAATTGCAGGCGACCTTTGATATCTAGGATTTGGGCTATAATTTGCTCTTTAGTATCTATATTTTGAGCAGTTTGTAATAAGTTGAGACTTTGAGCGATCGCACCTTCTGCCTCTGACCACTGTCCCAATTGCTGATAAGCTAATGAGAGATTACCCAGTGCGATCGCAAGCCTTTGATCATCTCCGTTGCCTTGTAATGCAGAGATAGCCTGTTGCCAAGAAGTAGCAGCTTCAGCAAACCGTTCAGTTTCATAAAATTTACTGCCCTGTTCCAGCAAGTTTTGGGCATCGGGCAACCTTTTAACAATGGAGTTTTCCGCAGTTACATGTGCGAAAGTGGGGGGCAATAAAAGAGCGCCTAAGAATATAGCCAAAAGCAGCAGTACACTTAAAAAGCGTTTAATTTTCCGTAATCTAGATTTTTTTATCGCCATGTTTTTGCCCCCACTTACACCGCGTTTTTACTAAAAATAGACAGTGTAAGTTGCTCAACCTCCCTGGCGTCGATTAAATACACTACAATCGGCTGTCCTCTGCCAGGAAGAATGAGGCGTGGGTGTGGGTGCAAGAAGAGTGAGAATTACATCGCCATTAGCAGCAATTACCCAACCAGTAGCTTCTACTATGCGAGTTGGTGTTGGGTTAATCGGATTTGTGAAAACTGCTGGAGTATTACCTACTTTTGGGTTGAGACTCACCAAATCTACCTGCACTGCGTCAGCGCTGAGGGCTTCACCTGGATTAGGTGGTAAACCACCGCGTCCAGTGATTGTAAAACTGCTCTTAGCTACAGCACTACCTGCGGTACAAGTCTGTGCTAATTGAGTATCAACTGGTACAGATGGTAAGTTGACTAAGCCACTGTTGGGGTCTACATCTGGCGTGTTAAGTTCTACAGTGCCATTTACGCCAAACTCAGAACTAGCGGTGATATCACTTAGAGAGGTTTGGTTAGAGCGGGGTTGAATGCCATAGATACCAAAGGCTTGAATATCTACACTTCCACCGTTGCCTGTGTAAGCTTTAGCGGTGATGTCGCTATTTTCGCTTGGGACGGCAACAATGAAGCCCGACGAGGCATCAATATTAATGTTGCCACCATTACCACCAGCTTGTGCCGTGCCTGCGGTGGTGGAAATGGAAGCGCCACGACGCAGAAGCAGTAAATCAGTTTCTAAGTTGATGTCGCCACCGTTACCCGATGCAGATTGGGCGTTGAGTCTGCCACCGTTGTCTAAGGTAACTTTGGGTGAGGTGACGAGAATATCTCCAGCACTACCGGTCGTACTTTGGGAGTTCACAAACAAGCCAGTGTTAATGTTTGAACTTTTGCTAGAAATGGTGAAAAAATCAGCAGCATTCACTTTAATTGTGCCTGCATTCCCTTGTCCATAAGTTGAGGCAGCAAGTTGAGCGCGATCTACTAACGAGAAGGAACCAGAATCGATAGTAATGTTACCCCCATTGCCAACTGTCCCCGTATCCACAAAGCTGAAAATCCTACTTTTCTCTCCAGCAATATTAACAGCGCCAGTAACATTAACATTGACATTCCCTGCATCGCCCCGTCCTGCTGGCTGGTTATTAAATGCTTCATTAGTAGAGGTTAGCAGTTGAGCGCCATCAATTAGTGATAGTGTTGTAGCATTGATGTCGATATTGCCACCTTTACCTACACCCCCTGACTCCACCGTGGTGAGGATGCCAGCACCTGCAAGGTCAATAGTATCTTTTGCACTCACTGTCACATTCCCTGCATTCCCTTGTCCAAATGTTGAGGCAGAAAGTAGAGCGCCATCAATTAGTGACACTTTTGCAGCATTGATGTCGATATTACCTCCCTTACCTACACCTTCTGCTTCCACCGTGCTGAAGATGTAAGCATTACCAGCGAAGGAAACAGCATTTTTTGCACTCACTGTCACATTCCCCGCATTCCCTTCTCCAAAAGTTGAGGCAGCAAGTTGAGCGCGATCGCGTAATGAGAATGAACCAGAATTGATAGTAATGTTACCCCCATTACCAACTGTCCCCGTATTCACCAGGCTGCTAATCCCACTAAAAGAATTATTATTATTCTTTCCAGCAATATCAACTGACCCAGTAACATTAATATTGACATTCCCTCCATCCCTCTGTCCTGGTGGTTGGGTATCAAATGCAGCACGAGTTAGGGTTAGCAGTTGAGCGCCATCTTTTAGTGAAAGGGTTGCAGCATTGATGTTGATATTGCCACCTTTACCTACACCTCCTGCTTCTACCGTACTGAGGATGGCAGCATCTGCAAGGTCAACAGCATTTTTTGCACTCACTGTTACATTCCCCGCATTGCCTTGTCCAGCAGTTGAGGCAGTAAGTTGAGCGCCGTCTCGTAACGAGAAGGAACCAGAATTGATAGTAATGTTACCCCCATTGCCAACTGTCCCGGTTTCCACCGCGCTGCCAATCCCACTGACTAAACCTAAACCCTTTTTCCTCCCAGCAATATCAACTGACCCAGTAACATTAATATTGACATTCCCCGCATCCCCCCGTCCTGCTGGTTGGGTGTTAAATGCACCACCAGTAATGGTTAGCAATTGAGCACCCTCAGTAAGTGATAAAGAAGCAGCATTGATGTTGATATTGCCACCTTTACCTACACCCCCTGCTTCCACCGTGCTGAAGATGTCACCATCTGCAAGAGAAATAGTATCTTTTGCACTCACTGTTACATTCCCCGCATTCCCTTGTCCAGAGGTTGAGGTTTGAAGCTTAGCGTCACCAATTAGTGATAAAGAAGCAGCATTGATGTCGATATTGCCACCTTTACCTATACCCCTTGCTGACACTGTGCTGAGGATGGAAGCATCTAGAAGAGAAATAGTATCTTTTGCATTCACTGTCACATTCCCCGCATTCCCTCGTCCAGCAGTTGAGGCAGCAAGTTCAGCGCGATCGCGTAATGAGAATGAACCAGAATCGATAGTAATGTTACCCCCATTGCCTTGTGATCCTAAATACACAAGATTAAAAACTACGCTCCCAGTAGCAACTTTGATTGACTCGGTAGCATTCAGCGTAATATCTCCCGCGACAGTTTCAGGTGTCCCCAAACTTTGCCCAATACCACCGCTTAAAATACTTCCTCCCAATATCTCTAGATTCTTAGCATTGACTGCAATATTACCGCCGCCAGCAGCTTCTACAAAAACACCAGCCCTATTAGTAAAAGATATATCTGCTTGCGTCACATTCTCAGGAAATCTCAAGCTGAGATTATCGCCATCTAACAAGAGCGCTACAGTCCCAGGTTCGCTCAATCCTCCTAACTCAACTCGTCCACCATTAGCATTTAATCCTCCCCCATCTATGTTGATATTCCCACCCACCAGCAGTAAACTCTTACCATTTGGTACTCGTAAACCAAATCCATCAAAGCCTGCTGGATCTTTTCCTGCGGGTGCAATTGAGTTATTTTGAATTGCTGCGTTTTGATTAATCTGATTCAACAGCAATGCTGAAGGATTAATAGTCAATAATGGTGAAGGGATATTTTTCTCAGTAGCGCTAAAAAATCCGATATTTCCAAATTGCAGTGCATTCGCTGTACTCGCCACAAAAGAACCACCAATATTTAATTGAGCATTCTGACGAAAAATAATCCCATTAGGATTAATTAGAAACAGGTTAGCTGTACCATTAGCCCGAATTAACCCATCAATATTAGAAGCCGATCCACCCGTTACCCTACTGATGATATTTTGAATATCCGCAACATTATTAAAGAAAGCAGTACTCCCAGTTGGAACAGAAAACTCCTCAAAACTGTGGAACAAGTTGCGTCCAGCTTGGGTTCCCCCTTCAATGGTTCTGATGTTGTCTTGTGTTGTAACACTCGAATTATTGGGTAGAGTGCTATCGGGGGTAATTTGGGCTAAAGCGCAATTAAAAGAAAAAGCGAATGTCTGCAATACAGCTTCGCCGATCGTACTACCCATTACTAACCAACTTCCCAGTGCGAATTTCCAGCACCAAGACGGACTGCATCGTGTCATTCTCAACATTGCAACCTTAGATAACCAGCAAGTAAACTACATCCTCTTTCCTCTTATAAGGATAGATAGAAAACCCACGGTAGGATTGCGAGAAATAGTTACGAATAGTTACGCTGCGATGCCTGCGGCGGGCTACACCAACGCCCTAAATGTCTGCAATCAACCTTGCCTTCCTCAAAAAGAATTGCATCACAGTCTCTTCTCTAGAAATAATATCAACCGTACCTTCCATTCCCAATTGCAGCGCACACAAGTGTTTGTCCCTACCTAGAGAAAGGCTTTCTGGCTCAATTGTTACCCCATAGAACCCACCAACGGCTGCCATCTTTTGGTTGGCAGATGTAGTGTCGGTGGCATTAGCAGCATTCCCTTGAGGTGCAATCGCATCTGGAGAAATCATCTTAACCTGGCCTTTGAGAGTACCATAATCTGGATAAGGACAAGCAGAAACCCGCATTTGTACCTTTTGGCCTTGTTTCAACTTATTTTTATCCTGAAGTGCTACTGCTGCCTTAATCTCCAAGGGAGCATCACCAGGGACAATTTGGGCAATCTCCTGTCCAGCAGGCACTGTTTGACCGGAGTTTCGCAGGTTTAATTTAGAAATAATCCCGTCTGCTGTGGCAGTAATTTTAGTTTGGCTGAGGTCGATATTTACTTGTTGAAGTTCGCGGGTGTCCCTCTCTAGCTGTTTTTGAATTTCAATTCGTTGCTGGATTAGAGCAAGGCGTTCTTTATTTAAAGTAGCAATGCTGGCTTGACCGGTAGCTTTTTCTTGAGCAATGCGTTGAGAAGCGATCACTACTTGTGCATTACTGGGATTAAGAGCAGTTTGGAGATTTTGCAATTTGGCTTTAGCTGCCTGGAGAGCTTGTTCTTGCTGGCGAACAGCTAGTTGTGCTTCCTCAAATTGATCTTGAGACAAAGCGCCGGCTTTAGCTACACTCTCATAGCGATTTCGCTTTGACTGGGCAGCTTTCAGACCAGCATCCGCAGCTTTGACATTGGCATCCGCTTCTTGGACATCAGTAGCGGTAGTAATAAGTTTATCTTGATAGTTCCGGCTGCGATCGCTTAATTCAGCTTCAGCACCAGCAATAACCCGGTTGATGCGCTCAGTTTCAGCTAAAACCTGGCTATTAATGGCGTTAATCTGGGCATTAATTTGAAACAGTTGTAAACGACTTTGCCCAATGCTACTTTGCAGTTGGCTCTTTTTGGTTTGTAGCTTCGAGTTGTCAATAGTGGCAATCACATCCCCTTTTTTGACAACTTGATTCTCTGCAACAAAAACCCGCGTCACCTGACCTTCGGTAGCAGCTTGCACGAGTCGCAATTCACCAGCAGGGCGGATGAGTGCCTGTCCTTTAACTGTCACTTTATATTTGGTAACAGAGGCGAGTGGAACGCCTAACCCCACAGCACAGACAAGAACTATTCCGCCCCAAGTAGTCCAACGACCAAGTGGCGGGAGAAACTCGTTGTCTTGAATTGGGGGCAAGTAGTCTGAGTTGGAATGGCTAACCATGATGATTGAATTTACGTATTGACAAATGTTACTAACAGAATCAAAATACCCAGGTTGCAACCGTTTGACAGAGATAATGGCAGATTTATAGTCTAAAATCTAGACATTCCGGCATTTTTTGGGAAATTTACATACTGGTAAAAAAGCTGAAAGCCTCTGCAAATTAGCGTAGGGTAATTTTGCGTACTTCTATTTCCGCGTAAGCGTAAGGGTCAGTCTCGTATTTATTAGCAGATAAGTTTTTGTTCACACATACAGTGTTAGTGTTACCGTAAATATCAGTGTTTGAACAAGCTTGAATATATATGCCCGCCTTGAAGTAACAGGAACCGATAATACCCGTCATCTTCACAGTACCAGTACTACTGGTTACACCTGAACGCAGGTTTTTATAAGTGACGTTAACATTGCCACCGGATGTAACAGCAATGTCGATAGTCATCGGATCGCCAATCTTATAGGTACTGTCGAGAAGCTTGGTAGTAGTGTCGTTGTTGAAACGAGCTTCAAGCTTGCCGATGTCCGTCGAGCCGTTGGCAAAGTCCGGGCCGAAGTACTTCACCATCATCAGGTCGTTTTTTGAGTCATGAATCTGGGCGATGGTGGCTTCCGGCTTCTTCGTGGTGGTGTGCAACAAGGTCTGTTCCAGGTACATGCCACGATCGGTATTCTGACAGTTCCAAACAGCAGACTCTGTTCCATCACCCTGCATTTCACGCAGTTCTGAACGGGCGTAAGCAGTATTTGTGCTGGTACGTGCGCCCCCAGCGATCGCTTTCAAAAGCACACCATTCTTCGCAGCATTCAGACGAAAATATTCTGAATTACTGTATGTCTTGAGTTGCGGCTGCTTAATTTCCGTTGCTTTGTTTGAGTTGGGCGGGGAATTCAAGCTGATTGGCAGGGTGAGCTTCCACTTGCTGAGGTCAAGCACATCGGCCGGGTACTGAGCGTTACCACTTGAGACCTGATCATTTGAGGGATTTGAAGTACCACTGCTCTCACCAGTTGAGGGATTGGAAGTACCACTGCTCGTACAGCCATTGGTCGAACCCAGCGAATTAACCCTCTTTTATCACTCTCGACAAAGTATAATTAGGAGCGATCGCAAAAAC
>NZ_JAVRBM010000093.1:0-35986 GCF_034531255.1 Nostoc sp. ChiQUE01b
TTATTCTTCTACCACTTTTTTATGCCGTATTTATATTTCGGATAGGTCTAATACTGTAACGCTCTATTAAATAATGTTTTCCATCATATAACAATGCCATTGGTATGCTTTGGAAAGATTTATCTAAAGTGAATACGAGTGTTCCTGATGGGGGTAGATATGTTTTTATTGGTGCAATTAGCTTTTCATAAATTCCTTGAGAAGAAGTAGTAATGCTACTTTCGCCTACTTCAGAAAAATTTTCATTTTGTAAAGCTTCTAAAAGATGATCTATCTGGAATCGAACTAGTTTAGATTCAATAGAATGGTGGTGAAGTGAGCCATCTGTTGACTGAGCAATTACTTCTATAGTATCCCCTAAATCAATAATGTGAATTACTGTTGGGGCGCTCTTGAGGTTCTGAAGCTGATTCAAAGCAACAAGGTCAAGCTTGCCACATCTGAGAAAGTTTTCTAAGCGTGCTATCTGCAATCCTTCATTTATCTCTATTACTCTTTTTAAATCAGGATTAGGTGATGTTAAGAGTAATCGCATATAATTACGATATGTCGGCTCCATTTCTGACTGAAAAGAGAACTGCAAATCTCCGTTAGTTGACAAAAGACTATCACGCACTTCAGTCATGTTTGTGATCGCAGCATTATAGTTCTGAATCGCTAACTCAGTTTTTCCCTGCTTTTGGTAAATTAGTCCTAACTGCTGCTGCCATTCGTAAGCAATATCCAAAGCCCGAATTGATTGAGCGAATCTTAAAGCCTTCGTAAAATATGCCTGTTTTTGTTCTGTTTGAGTTGATACTTTACCCAAAGTACCAAAACTATAGGATAACCATCGGATACTATTAATAGTTTCAGCCATTTTCAATGCTAATTTAGCATATCGAATCGCTACTGATTTCAATTGTTCATCTGGTATCTGGCTGAGGTTATTAGCAAAATTCAACCGAGCATGAATAGATGGCTCAGGTGATAACTCCAAAAAGGCAGAAGAATTGCCATCTATTTGATTTACCAATACTCTAATTTGTTGATTAACTTTCTGATGGAGGTTCACTTGATTTGGTTGATGACTGAGCCATTTTTCCCAACTGATCAGTAAAGTTAAGTGATTCAACTGAGCTTGCAGTTTAGCTGATTTTGAGATATTTGGGATGTTTTCTAGTGTTTGGTAATACCAGAGTGATTTTTGCGCTTTTTGTGGAATAATGTTAGCAATCTGCTCTCGAAAAAGTGGTTCCTCTATCCAAGAATATTTATCTTGTAATTGCTGATAAATTGTCTGTTCAATATTACCTAGAGACAGATAAATCCCACTAATCTTTGATGAAGATACAAGTTTTGCTAGCGTTAACGTTTCTTGTAGAACTGTTTCAGATTCATTTAACTTTCCCAAAATCCGCAAGACTTCTCCGAGATTCTGTAATCCAAGTAAGTTAACCGATGTTGCTTCCTGCTTACCAATTAATGTCGTGAGTTGCTCTTTTTGAGTAAGAGCAGGTTGCTGCAAAGTCGTGTCGCAAATACCTAAAATTGTATTAAAATTTAAAGCTTCTAAAAGTGTATTGCAAGCTTGTTTATGTAATCCTAATGCTTGGAAAGCAAGGTTTTGATTAATCAGGCTTTCCGTAATTCCCTCTTGGTCGTTTAGTTGGCGATATATTTTGGTAGATTCCTGCCAAGTTTTTAAAGCTTCATTCGCCTGATCTAGAGCTAATTGTTCGTGACCTGATGAAGTCAGGGATGCCGCTTGATTTTTGAGAAATTCTTTTTCTTTTTTTACAGTCTGGGCAGGGGAAGAGGATTGAATTAAAATTAAAGACAGCCCTAGAATGCCTGAGAAAAGATATTTAAAGCAACATTGAAGTGAGATCATTTTTATATCTTTTTACCACTGAAATTCTGAAAAACAAGAACTTGCAGACAGTGAAGCATTATCCCAGGTTGGATTTGCTTGGTCTGTTGTCAAAACTAAATTTCCTTGAGAATCCCGAATCAAAACGTTGGCTTCTATGATTTGTGTAACTTGGTTACTTCTTAATGATTTTGGATTATGTGAATTATTCAAAGCTGGAACTGGAACAGAGTTACTTTGCTCAACATTGTTAGACATCAGGTTATTAGGCTTAGATTGGAGATTGCGAGTACTACTAACTCGAAAACTATTTACTTCTGTGCCTGCTCGTGCCTGACAAACTGGGGTGATTTCAGGAGTTATTGGAATTACTTCTGCTTTTAGTTGACTAGGGGTAATGTTAGTATCAGCGATGTTATATTGAACAGTACCGTTAATTCCGTACTTGGAACTAGCTGTTATTAAGCTATTAAGGGAAAGGAATAGTCCCTTAGCATTAATTGTGATATTCCCACCACGACCCTCAAAGGCATTTGCGGTGATGCTGCTATTTTTTATTGCAACTAGGATATCTGTGTTGATAGTGATGTTGCCGCCGTCGCCATTACCCCCAGCAGTCGCAGTAATGATACTGTCACGTAATTGTAAGTCACCAGAGTGTAAGAAAATGTCGCCTCCTTCGCCCTTTGTGCCGCCCTCTGTGCCAGCTGTGATAGTACCTCTGTCTAGATTGATACTGTCTGCGTTGATTCGGAGGGTTCCTGCATTTCCTTGTCCTGGCTGAAAGTTGAGATTTTTTGGAATTTTTTCACCACCAATATTTACTCTCCCACCATCAGTGACAGTTAATCGTTCTGCTTCGATTGTCAGATTTCCGGCCTTTCCAATTCCTCCAGTTCGAGTTGATATTCTGCTAGGAGAATTACCAGTTAATGACTTTCCGGTTACTTGCACTTCTTCGTTAGCAGTTATAGATACGTTGCCTCCCGAACCCTGCCCAAATGTGCCTGATGATATCACTCCTCCAGAGCGTAGACTTAACCGCGCAGTTTCAATCTTGATGTTACCGCCAGATCCGGTAGATCCTCGTTGGGCCAAACTTGTTATGGAACTGCCTGCATTCGCTGTTGGTTTTCGCAGCACTTCTACTGAATCATGAGCTAACACGTTTATGGAACCAGCATTTCCGAAGCTATACGTACCAGCAGCGATCCCTGCTCCATCCCGGACATTTAACCGCCCAGTTTCAATATTGATGTTGCCACCAGATCCGGTAGCTCTTGGGTAAACTAGGCTCGATATACCAGTGTTGAAAAACGAATCAACTTCTGTTAATCCTACAAGGTTCACTGAATCTGAAGCATTAATTTTCAATGTTCCTCCCGTTCCTGCTCCTAATGTGCTGGACTCAATCTGAGAACCACCGTCTAGCATTAGCTTCATGGCTTGTATTTGTATATTGCCACCACCATTTCCACTGGCATCAACTGCTGCTGCTCCAGACAACTGGATCTCTCCAAAGGCTGAGATGCTTGAATATCCCAACGTCCAGCCTTTATCTGTAGGAATCAGGTTGACCAAACCCGCTCCAGCCACGCTGCCTAATTCAATCTGTCCCCCTGTTGTTTTAAGCGTTCCACGTGAGAGTACTATATCACCACCCACCAAAGCTAAGGTTTGATTTGGCTGCACGCGCAAACCAGAACTAGTATCTATGAGGTCTGAAGTTTTTCTTATACCCTGGCCGTCTCCAAAGACGTGAATATTTCCAGCATTTGTCCCAAATCCTAATCCCACAGGCACGCTCACTGTTAACAGAGGTTCTGCACCACTAAGGGGTTTAGCATCGAAGGAGATGCCATCAGCAAATTTAATATTACTAGCAGTAGTGCCGAAAAACGAGCCGCCAATGTTCAGTGAAGCATTCGGCCCAAAAATAATCCCATTGGGATTAATAAGAAATACGTTGGCTATGCCGTTAGCTCGAATTAAACCATCAATATTAGATATTGAGCTACCCGTCACTCTTGTCAAAATGTTTTGGATATCTGGGGCATTTTTGAAGTAGACTGCGCTTCCTGTGGGTACAGAAAACTGTCCAAAGCTATGGAACAAATTGCTTCCGACTTGGGTTCCTCCCGTTATCGCACTGGTATTATTACTCTCTCGTGTGACGCTGGAGTTGACTCTTAGGGTTACATCGGGAACAATTTGTGCCGCAATTGGCTCCCAAGGCAATAGACAAAACAAGGTGCTGCCCTTAATAAGCCAGGATAAAGCTTTTGTCATAAATCATGGTAAAAGTTTCTCGGTTGGTCTCTGAATTATTTTTAGTACAGACTTGCACCCTACACCCGAATGATTACCAATTATACAGATTAATAGTAGCGGTAGCGTCTTGTCAAATTGGATTGGAGACAGAGGCTTTTTCTCTAGTGGTAAAACTGTTAATATTTTCTAAAATCCGAGCGAAAGCGATCGGGAGCAAAATACGTTTGTGGATTTATCAGTGATGAACAGAAAACGTAGTGAGTCCTTTAATGAAGTTGCAGAAATCTATGATGCAGCACGCCCTAGCTATCCATCTCAACTGATTGAAGATGTAATTGAGATGGCTAATCTTCCAGATTCAGCTTCAATTTTAGATATTGGAACAGGGACAGGTAAGGGAACTGTTCCATTTGCTGAAAAGGGCTATACTATCTGCTGTTTAGAGCCAGGTGAAAGACTGATTGCAATAGCATCTCAAAATATGCGTTTATATCCAAAGGTGACATTTGAGACAGTGACTTTAGAGGATTGGAACTTACGCCCAAAAGCCTTTGATTTAGCAATATCTGCTCAAGCCTTTCATTGGGTAAATCGTGAAAAAGGGTATCCAAAAGTTGCACAAGCTTTAAAAGAAAAAGGTTATATTGCGTTTTTTTGGAATTTCTCTATTTTACCCGATACTTTAATATTTCAGGCGCTAAAAGAAACGTTTACAAAATATGTATCTACAACAATATCTAATGCTAAACCATCCTCAGTTGAATCACTAATAAAAAAAAGACAAAACTGGATATTAAATAGTTTTTGTTTCAAAAACCTAGTGATAAAACAATATCCTTGGTCTATTGATTATGATGCAGAGCGATATCTAGGTCTTCTGAAAACTCAAACTGCTTATCAAGAATTTACTGAAACTGAAAAGCAGGATTTTTCTGATGCTATTATACAGATATTAAATGTTCATGGGGGATATGTTACTAAACCCTATTTATCAGTTCTTTTCTTTGCTCAAAAAATTTAAATAAGCCCTTTCATTCTAAATAAAACTAAATATCGACTGTGGATTACAACTCATCTCAAACCCGATACGGAAAAACTACGGGTTTTAACCTAGATGAGATTTATATAGTCATCCAAAATGCAATACTCGCTGTCAAATAATCAATCATTAGCCGTTGTTTTACCCGTGTGTTAAGAGGGTATTTTCTAGAATAAGCTGAAATTGAATTCAGTTGTCAGAAGTCAGAAGTCAGAATTGAATTCAGGCTCCTGACTTATAAAGTATTTCTTGTTAATCGTGGTATTAGACTGATTTTCGTCAAAGTATTCTTTCATCGGTGCAAAATATAAAAAGTAATGAAAAACCTCATCCTTTAAACAGGTTGGGGGCATAAATAAAAACTCTATATTCCATGATGACACAATTCAATATTTGTTCGACTGCTGTCAGTTTGGAGGTGCGGCAATGAACAAACCACCATCTAGACGCAAGAAAGTTATCCCTGCGGTATCTGGCGAACCAAAACCAGCAAGCGACTCTGCAAAAAAAGATCCTTCTTCGCACGAAAATCCAGCTTCAGCAACGATTACGGTTACTGCTGTTGAAATAAGAGAGTTGACCGAGGAAGAGCAAAGCGAACGCCTGCATTTAGAGCGCCGTGTGGAACGTGCATTTTTGTCAGCGGGTCAGGCGCTGATGGAGTTGCGGGATCGCAGATTGTACCGTTCCACGCACCAGACTTTTGAGGAGTATTGCCGCGATCGCTTCAATTATAGTCGTGATGCGGCGTACTTGAAGATTTCGGCTACTGTGGTTTATGAGAATCTTCAAAAGTTTTTGCCGACCATTGGTCGGCAAATTCCAATGCCGACCAACGAACGACAATTGCGCTTTTTGGCGAAAGCCGAGTTGGAACCGGCTGTGCAAGCGGATGTATGGCAACAGGCAGTAGAGCAAGCTGGTAATAAGATTCCATCTGGTCGCATAGTGAAAGACGTAGTGGACAGGATACGCGAAAGGACGAAAGTACCCAATCCTTATCATATTGGGGAAATATGCCTTCTGTTGCCGAAGGATAACCCGGAACTGAGAGGTAAAGCGGGTTATTGGGGAGTAGTCAGCCATACTAGAGAATACAGTTGTACAGTCCAGACCTGGGACGGCGACTACACCGTGAAGATTGAACACCTGAAGTTACTGGAATTGCTTGATGAAGATTGCCAATTCATGCAGCAGTTATGTGTGAGGTTACGGCAGTTGCATCAAGTGGCTAACCGTGACTCTTCTGTGGATTGGCTGTTGCAGGGTTTAGGGAAGCAAGCCAAACCTTATCTGTCATCCTTGCAGGCAAAGCTCTTGACGGCTGTTGAGAGAGAGTACAACCTGGTTTGGAAGCAGCAGAAGTGACGATACAGCTAGTCAACAATAGGTTAATGCAACAAATACACAATGCAACAATTAACTCGTTGTATGAAAGCGATAAGCGAACGCGAACGGCGTCTCCAAAAGTTGCCATGCCAGAATGGCTTATCGCTTCAAGGAAATCATAGAACTTAATACTTGTTGCAATTGATGAGGTTAAATTTAAAAAGCCCTGATAAAAGATTTGATAGAATTATGTGATAGGCTATGCCCTGCCTTTTTGCGATCGCAGATTATATCGCTCCAGACACAGAACCTTATCCTCGCAGTAATGCGATTAATTTCGTCTTGAGTATTCCAAGAACCGGAAAAAGTTCAAAACTCAAGTAATAAAAGTAAGCTACTCATAAACGTATGCAGGATTGATGGGCTGCCCGTGCAGTATCGTGGGTGATTAGTAACCAAACCAACTGACAGCGATTGACATAGCAGGTAGTTGCGATCGCTCCATTACAACAGAGATCGCAGAGCGTGGTAGTTCCATGTACTCATTACACTGCATATATAAGATAGTTTATGAAAATAAATTAATATAGTTAGTACCTAAAAAGGGATTTGAGCAGCTTTACGTAGAATCTCGCGGGTGTAAATCTTCAAAAACGTGTATAAAGTTACAAGGGTCAGACACAACCGTGTCTAGTAGTGGGTTATGTGCCAAGGGTTGAAGCTACAGCGTTTGGTTTATCCTACCTACGGGAACTCCTAAAATAAAAGCGGATGTGAGGTATGCAATGTCAGAGGTTATGAAAATTTTTTTAATCCCCTGCATCTTATCCCTAATCCCGTTTCAAAGCCGATGACACAAGTTCTGCTAAAGAGTAACACCACCGTCCACACAAACACTCATAACTTGAAGTACACCGTTATCAGGAAAACATCATGAGCCAAACCTTAATTACGCAAGAGTTCGGGATTATCATTGCTGCGAAAAATCACAAACCCACTATCCTGAATCCAGATTTCCTCAAATACAGCGGCATCGTTCCGACAGAATGGGAATTGGCTCGTCAACCGATATATACCCAAAGCGTATCCCAAGTCGCCTTTACCAACGGCATCGTTATCATAGCTGAACCAACACGAGTCATGTTCATAGAAGCGATTGAAAATAAAGCAGTAGAAGAAATCGCTGTAGCAGCTATTGCTAAAAAATATGTTGAAGCCTTACCCAACGTCGAGTATGAAGCTGTAGGTATTAATCCAAGAGGCTACGTTGCTTTTGAAAAAGATGTTGATGCAGCCCGTTTATTTATAACAGAAACACTATTATCTTCGGGTTCATGGCAAGAAGCTGGGACTGCACCAGTGAGAGCAACACTGAACTTAGCTTACACCTTGGAGCGCGGGCCATTTTACCTGAGTGTAAATGAAGCAGCCCTACGGAATCCAGATGAAACAAGTACCCCAATTGTGTTATTCAGTGGTAGTTTTAGCTACGAAGTCAACAGTGAAACTCCAGTTGAACGCAAAAACAGCATACATCAAGGCATTGATAATTGGCAAGCAGACTTATTAGCTTACCAAGAAATTATTAGTAATAAGTTTTTGGGCAAAACTAGTGAAGAGAAAACTGTAGTTCCCAATGTATTTGCTATGAGTGCTGCTATCTAAGTAGTAAGAAGTTTTTATTGCGATAATGAACTTGACAAAAAGAAGTAGCAAGTCGGAAGTCGCAAGTCGGAAATCGCAAGTCGAAGTAAAAATTGTTACTAGACAAACGAATTTATTCGTAGGAAGCCAATAAAGAATTTTGTCTCAACACCTAGTGCAAGACTTAAAGCGTCCTTACTTCAATCCCCCTATTTCGTTATGAGGTATTACTTGCGACTTGCTCCCAAAGCGAAAGAGCGACTTCTAAATAAATGATAATTCCAAGGCATTTGGATAAATTATCAACTAAAAAATGCTGGATATTCGGCGGGCAGAGTAATTGCTACCGCCGATATTTGGCAGTTATAAATCTCCTGTGACTGAGCTTGTGTTAAAGGTTCAGAAAAAGTCATATTTGAACGAAGTCGGAAGTCGGAAGTTGTTACTTCCTGGTTCCGATACTTAAGTAAGGGTTTAAGCCCCCATTCCCAAGACACGAGCTTGTTTTGTGTTGGGGTTTAAATAAGTAGGCGCTATGCACAGTCGAAGAGGCAACTCTTACGCTGTTCGCGTTCGCTATCACAAAAACCGTACTTCCGACTTCCGACTTCCAACTTCCGACTTAATTGAATGATTATTTATTTTTGAAATTATCAGGGGTGTATATGTCAGAGATAAACGAATTGTTTGGGATCTCCGACTCAGCAATGGTGAACGATGGGGTAATAATGCCCTTAATTGAAGATCCATTGAAGTTGAGTCAAGGAATCGGAATAATTTCAAACAATCCCTCGGCATCACCTGTTGGATCTCCCAGTACAGACCTTTTTACAATTAATACTTCATTATCATTAACTGCCTTTGCAGAACAGTCTTCTATAGCTTCAGTACCTCTATCACTAACACCAAATTTAAGTAACACCACAAGCACTAGCTTCGATCCAATTACAGGTGTAGCAGGAGATCAGCCCTTAATTGGCCTGCTGAGTAAAGATGAAGTCACTCCTAGCTTATTGAACGTATCTTTTAAAACACAAGAAACTAATATAACTCAACAGCAAACTAGCATTATCAGTGAGCCTGTTGAGACAAACAATCCCCCCCGTCTTAACCAACTGACACCAGAAATATTAGAAAGATTCCGTAGCGAAGCGATCGCTCGGTGGGCAAGTGCAGGCATTACTCCAGGAGAACAAGGTATTCTCAAGGAAGTGCAATTAGCGATCGCCGACCTACCGAGTTTAAAGTTGGGTTTAACTTCTGGTAATGTCGTTACCATTGACCAAGATGCAGCAGGTGCTGGATGGTTTATTGATTCTTCACCTAGTGATGATGTCGAGTTTAGTAACATCATTTCAGGAAGTCAGTTGCAGTCGATTGAAAGTGACCCAGCTTTTGGTCGTGTAGATTTGTTGACGGTAATGACTCACGAGTTTGGTCATGTACTTGGACTAGATCACTTAGATACTAACCAGGTAATGAGTGAGGCATTGGCGATCGGAACAAGACACTTGCCTATACAGTCAATTTTAGAAATTAGCAAAGCAGATGAACCCATAAATGAAGCATTAGAGCTAAATTTACCGACAATTTCGGCTATTAATGGCACAGTTAACGGTGATTTAAGTACAACTGATATAATTAATCCCACTCGTAGTGGTAGGTATAGTGATGATTACCAGTTAATTGATTTTACAATTGGGAAACTTGTTACGCTTGACTTATCCTCTTCCAACTTTAACACTTATCTACAACTGATTAATGTAGATACAGGGCAAGTAATTAGTTCGACTAGTAACTCACTGTTAAGGTTTACCCCTGTTGATGGCATCAACTATGTAGTGCGGACTACCAGTTACTACAGTGGTGAAACAGGAACGTACACCCTGATTGCGACCTCTGGTGCGCCAGATTTGGTAATCACTGCTGCAACTGCACCCAGTACTGCTCCAGAACGCAGTACAATTTCCTTAACTTGGACTGTCAGCAACCAGGGAGAAGCAGTAGCAACAGACTATTGGTATGACTACGTTTACTTGTCAGACAACACCATTTTTGATAGCTCAGACCGCTACATTGGTAATCTCCGAGCTGGCTCTCAAATTCCACTAGCCCCAGGTGCCACTTACACAAGCATCCAAGATATGGCACTACCTCAACGGGTAGGAGCAGGAAAACAGTATTTGCTATTTGTTGCTGACGCAAACAATAACATAATTGAATTAAGTGAAACCAACAACGTCCGGGCGGTTCCCATCGACATTACCGTACCGGATTTGGTAGTAACAGGAGCAACTGCACCGATTGCTGTCACAGTAGGTAGTAGTGCGGAAATTTCTTGGACGGTACTCAACCAAGGCAACGTGCAGGCAACCCATAGCTGGTACGATCGCATTTACCTGTCCAATGACCAAACTTTGGATGGTTCAGATACTCAAGTAGCTGTATTTAATTCAGGTATCTCTGGTACACCTGTCGCTCCAGGAGATACTTACAACCTAAGCAAAACTGTTACCATCCCCAATACTGCTTTAGGAAGCCGTTACCTGCTATTTGTGGCAGATGCAGATAATAATCAGTACGAAACAAATGAAGGTAACAATATCAAGGCAATTCCAGTTGAAGTTAACGCTCCTGACTTAATTGTTTCTAATGCCTCTGTACCCACTACTGCTGCACTGGGTGAAGAAATTACTGTCAACTGGCAGGTAACAAATCAGGGGAGTGTTAGTGCCGATAGTGACTGGTATGATTATTTTGTTTTGTCAGATGACCAAATCCTAGATTATTCCGATGATTACATTGGATACAAGTGGATGGGTGACGAAACTCCTTTAGCTAGCAATAGTAATTACAATGCTACTGAAAATATCATTATTCCTAGCTATGTTAAAGCGGGTAATCGTTATTTATTATTTGTTGTCGATCGAGATAATCACCAAGGCGAAAGCAATGAAAATAACAACGTCAAAGCAGTCCCCATTAGCATCAAAGCAGCGGATTTACTTGTTTCCTCAGTTATAGCTCCCAGCACTACCAACCCAGGCGAGAGTATAGACGTTTCTTGGACAGTAAAAAACCAAGGGGATGTGAGCGCCACCAACGACTGGTATGACTACGTTTTCTTATCCTACGATCCAGTTTACGACAGTTCAGACACTTACCTTACAAACTTCTACAACTCCACAGCCTTAGCAAAAGATAGCACCTATACTGTCAATCGAAATATAACGCTACCTACTCAGGGGATTGGTAGTCCAGGGATGCGGTATTTGTTGTTCGTTGCTGATACTTATAATTATCAGAACGAAACTAACGAAGATAATAACGTTGTAGCCGTACCATTTACTATCAATGGACAAAATGCAGATTTGGTGGTGTCATCTGCGACGGCTCCCAATACGGCAGTGGTTGGTCAACAAATTCAACTTGAGTGGACTGTCAAAAACCAGGGAGCAGTAGCAACTTCCAGATATGACTGGTATGATACCGTGTACCTGTCGAGTAAACCAACATTTGATAACTCGGCTGTCTATTTAACCGATAGTTATTCGGGAAGCTACAACTCGTACCAGCCTTTAGTGTCAGGAGCTAATTATACCGTCACAGAGAATATCACTCTACCAAGCAATGTCAACGGAAATCAGTACCTGTTGTTTGTTGCAGATGGCTACAACTACTTGGATGAATTTGATAATACCAATAACGTCAAGGCAGTACCCATTAAGATAAATGCTCCCGATCTGGTTGTTTCTAATGCTACTGCTCCTGTTCGAGCTTATGCTGGAGCGCAAATAGAAGCAAGTTGGACAGTTCAAAACCAAGGAAACGGCGTTGCATTGACTCAGTGGTACGACTCCGTGTATTTGTCCGATGACGACACGCTTTCTACTGATAATGACATTTTACTAAAGGATGTACAGCCGCAAAAGTTATTGCCTTTAGATAGCGGCACTGGTTATACGGTGACGCAACTACTTTCGTTACCTAACACTGTAACAAAGGGCAGTAAATATTTGCTATTCTTGGCAAACCGGGGTAATCGGCAAGGTGAATCAAATGAGAACAACAATGTCAAAGCCGTTTCCATCAGCATTGTTGACCCGGAACCGAATCTGCCTTTACTGCAAACGGGTAGTCCAGTCCAAAACCAAAATAGTCCAGAGCTACCCACCAACCCTAATACAGCTACTTACATTCCCCTTCCTAGCAGTTCAACCACAGGATTGCTAGGTGAATATTATCTTTTTGGCAA
Organism: Nostoc sp. ChiQUE01b; assembly: GCF_034531255.1. Taxonomy (NCBI): domain Bacteria; kingdom Bacillati; phylum Cyanobacteriota; class Cyanophyceae; order Nostocales; family Nostocaceae; genus Nostoc; species Nostoc sp. ChiQUE01b. Next base: position 12,391 of record NZ_JAVRBM010000093.1, read on the forward strand.
CAGTCTGACTACCTTTCCTGACTTTAACACTCTGCAAGCCACGTACACCAAAGTTGACTCACAGATAAACTTCAACTTTGAAAATAAGAATCTTGCTGGTATTCCAGGCTTGACAGATAATTTTGCAGCCCGATGGACTGGAAAAATTAATATTGCAACAGCAGGAAATATAACTTTTTACATTACCAAAGATTATTACACTAGTGGTAATCGCCTTTATATTGATGGGCAGTTGGTGATTAATAATCAAGGATATTACCACCAAGAAGCCTCTCAAGTAATTAACCTGACTTCAGGTGAGCATGACCTGCGCCTAGAATTTTTCGATAATTATGATTACAATGATTACGATGATTTCGATGATTACTATAAATACTACGGAAGTGGCATAAGTCTCAGTTACACTCCAGTTGGAGGCAGTAAGCAGCTAATTCCTACCAGTGTTTTAACACCAACATCTCTAACACCACCTGAAAACTTAGCTGATTTGAAGATTAGTGGTGTCACTGCTCCCACCATGATCGTGAAAGGGCAAACTATCAACACTACTTGGACTGTTACCAATCAAAGTAGTAATATTACTCAGAGTCGTTGGTATGATAACATTTACCTTTCTGATGACCTTACCTTAGATAGCACAGATACACTAATAACTGGCTTTACCGCAGATACGGACTTGGCATCTGGTAGTGCCTATACACAAACCAAGAGCATCATAATTCCGACGACTGCTGGGTTGGGAAACAAATATTTGCTGTTTGCGGTTAATCCAGATAACACTGAAATTGAGAGCGAACGTACTAACAATGCTTACGCTTTGCCAGTGACAATTACCAACCCAGACCTGATTATAACAGCAGCAACAGCTCCATCGACAGCAGCCGAGCGCTCATCAATAACGGTAAACTGGACAGTAAAAAACCAAGGTAATGTACCAACAAATGCCAATAGCTGGTATGACTCAGTTTACCTTTCTGACAATACTGTTTTTGATAATTCAGACCGCTACATGGGTAACATCTGGATTAACGAGAACCAAGAAGCGGGAGAAACTTACAGTCAGAGCCATAATTTTACATTACCACAAAATACTGGGTCAGGGAAATGGTATGTGCTGGTAGTAGCTGATAATGGCAACTATCAAAAAGAAACTAGTGATGCCAACAATGTCTATGCTATCCCGGTTATTATTACAGTTCCCGACCTGACTATTACCACCAGCAGTACTCCTACAACAGCAGCAGTTGGTGAAACAGTTGCTGTATCTTGGACAATAAAAAATTTGGGAGATGTATCAGCAGCAGCAGACTGGTATGATTCAGTTTATCTCTCAGATGATGCCAAATTTGATGTAACAGACACCTATGTTGCTGACTTTTACCGCAGTAATTCTTCTCCTTTAGCAGCAGGTGCAAGTGAAGTTCGCACTGGAAATATTATAATTCCCAATTCCCAACTGGGACAACGTTATTTGCTGTTTGTCGGAGATCGCCGGAATTCTCAAAGCGAAACTGACAAAACTAACAACGTCTGGGCAACTCCCATTACCATCACTGCCCCGGATTTAGTAGTATCAGATGCCACAGCGCCAATTAACGCCACACAAGGGGAAAGGGTATCAGTGTCTTGGACAGTTACAAATCAGGGAGATGTTGTTGCTGGAAGAGACTGGTATGACTCTGTATATCTTTCTGACGATGCGACCTTTGACGGCTCAGACCAATATATCACCGACCGTTGGATCTCTGAGCAAACCCCATTGGCGGCAGGGGCTAACTACAATATTACGCAAAACATCACCATTCCCACCTATGGCAAAGCAGGTAGCCGTTATTTACTGTTTATTACAGATAGATATAGCAACTACCAAGGCGAAACTAACGAAAATAACAACGTCAAAGCAGTCCCTATCTACATTAAAGCTGCTGACTTGGTAGTTGACAACGCTAGTACGTCTGCAACGACTGCTGCCCCTGGTTCTACCCTTTCACTCTCCTATACAGTGAAAAACCTTGGGTCAAGCACAGCTTCTCAGGATTGGTATGACTACATTTATTTATCTAACGATGCCGTTTACGATAGTTCCGATTCTCAACTTTACTACAGACTGACTTCAGTAGAAACCCCACTAGCAGTAGATGGTACTTATACGGTCAATAATATTAGTGTCAAGTTACCCAATAATATACTTGGTCAAGCAGGGAACCGTTACCTCCTGTTTGTAGCAGATAGGAACAATAATCAGAGTGAAACCAACGAAAATAATAATGTCAAAGCAATTCCCCTAACAATTACAGGTCAAAATGCTGACTTAGAAGTGATGGCAGCATCAGCACCCAATGTGGTGTCAACGCAGCAAACTGTATCGGTATCATGGACGGTAAAAAATACAGGCTCGTTAGCAGCAACAAATGGGAATGGCGGCTGGTATGACCGGGTTTACATTTCCAATGACAGTACCTTTGATGCCAGCGACATTAGTATTAGCAATTATTATTACTCAGACTGGGTTTCAGCACCACTGGCAGTAAATGGAGAATATACTCGGACTCGTGAGATTATAATTCCTCAAGGAAGGAATGGCAGCCAATATTTACTGTTTGTTGCAGATGCTAACAATTACCAGAGCGACTACAACAAGGCGAATAACGTTCGTGCAGTCCCAATAATAGTCCAATCTCCTGATTTAGTAATTACTAACGCCACAGCCCCAATCAAGAGCTATCCCAATTCGCGCATCGAACTCAGTTGGACTGTGAAAAACCAAGGTAATGCCAGTGCTATTGCAGATTGGTATGACCGGATTTATCTTTCGGATGATGAAATCCTGAATACAAACACAGATACACTACTTAAACAGATATCTACAGACAACTTGACACCGCTAATCGCAGGGGATGAATATACTGTCAGCCAGTTGTTAACATTACCCAGCACTACCAAAATTGGTGGACGTTACCTATTATTTGTAGCAGATATCTATGATGCCCAAGGTGAAATTAACGAAAACAATAATGTTAGAGCAATTCCGATTGCCATTGGTGATAATGACCCAGACTTAGTAGTCACTTCTGCTGCTGCTCCCACCACAGCCGTCTTGGGAGAATCCATCACAGTTAACTGGACTGTCAAAAATCAAGGTACTATAGAAGCTTCAGCAGATTGGTACGACACAATATATCTGTCCGATGACCAAACCCTGGACAGCACTGATGTGGCCGTTTCCTCCCAGAGTACTGCCCAAATGTCCCCACTAGGTGTGGATGGTACTTATAACTTTAGCCGCAGTATTACAATTCCCAACACTACTACGGGCAACCGTTACTTGCTATTTGCTGTAGATGCAGGCAAGCAACAAAGTGAAAGAGACGAAACAAATAACGTTCGTGCAGTGCCAATTACACTGACAGCACCAGACTTAATAGTCAGCGATGCCAGTAGCACTGTTTCCGCCGCCACCTGGGGCGAAACCATTCAGGTTTCTTGGGTAGTAGCCAATATTGGAACAGTCGCAGCAGCTGCGACTTGGGGCGACCAAATTTACATCTCAGATGACGCTATCCTGGATGGGACTGATAAGTTTGTAGCCACTTTTAGTGCGGCTGATAACGTGCCGTTAGCTAGCAATAGCAACTATACACAAATGGCGAAGAGCATCACAATTCCGATTAATTCGGGAACTGGCAGCAAATACCTGCTATTTGTCACAGATGCCAACGATGCTCAAGGTGAAACCAATAACAGCAATAATGTCAAAGCTATACCAATTGATGTTCAGGCACCCAATCTACAGGTAAGCCAAGCTAATTCTCCAACAAGTGGAACGTGGGGCGAAGTTATTCCAGTTTCGTGGACGGTGACTAATCAGGGTACAGGTACTGCCCTAGCTGATTGGTGGGACTATGTTTACCTCTCCAGCAATCCAATTTTAGACAATGGTGATACCTATTTGGATAGCTCATCGGCAGCAACTCAAAGTCCGCTCTCTTCTGGTAGTAGCTACGACTTTAACCGCAATATTACGATACCATTTGCTACTCCTGGCAACTGGTATTTGTTGTTTGCCACTGACAACGGCAACCAACAAGCAGAGAGCAACGAAACAGATAATGTGCGTGCTGTTGCCTTTGAGGTAAAAGCACCTGATTTAGTCGTTACCACTGTGACAGCACCGACTGAGAGTATTTTAGGGGCGACAATCCAAGTTTCCTGGACAGTAACTAACCAAGGAACTGGTAATGCCCTGACAGATTGGTATGATTACGTTTATTTATCAAAAAATCAGACACTAGATGGTGCAGACACTTCCTTGGGATACTTGTGGACAGGCGATAAGACCCCATTGGCAGCAGGAGCTAGTTACACAGTCGGTCAAGATGTTATACTTCCCAATGTAGCAGCCGGGACTTGGTATTTGTTAATTGGCGCAGACCGAGACAATTATCAAGCTGAGACGAATAACGATAATAATGTCAAAGTAGTTGCAATTGAATTGGGTGCGCCGGATATTGAATTGACGGCTGCAACTGTTCCTAGCACTGCTAGCTTAGGCGAAACAATTCAGGTTGGTTGGACTGTTACCAACACGGGAAATCTTGTGGCTCCGGCAGATTGGTCTGACTACGTTTACTTGTCAGATGATGCCACAATCGATGAAACTGATACTTTACTAAACTACTTATCAGCAGCCGATAAAACACCCCTGAGCGCTGGTAGTAGCTATAATCAAACCCTTCAGGTTACTATCCCTGGTACAGCAAGAGGTAATAAATACTTATTGTTTGTTGCTGATGGCAACAATGTACAAGGCGAAAGTAACGAAAACAATAATGTACGTGCCAAAGCATTGACGGTCAATGCCCCCGATTTAATTATTTCTGCCGCTACATCTCCAAATCGGGCTATTTTAGGCGAAACCATAGACGTTTCTTGGACAGTCAACAACTCTGGTAGTGGCTCGGCAATCGCTGACTGGTACGATAGCATTTATATTTCTAATGATACGAACTTCGATGCCTCAGATACCTTACTTACCGACATCTGGACTGGAGAAAAAACCCCATTAGCACCAGGGGGCAGTTACAACATTGCTCAAAAGATTACTGTTCCCAATACCGCCACAGGGAACCGCTATCTCTTGTTTGTGGCAGACCGCACCAATAGGCAAAGTGAGACTAACGAAAGCAATAATGTTAAAGCTGTTGCTATCACCTTGGGTTCAGTAGACCTTGTACCCAGCATTACCTCATCACCAACAACAGCCACATCCGGTACAACCGTATCCTTAGAGTGGTTAGTAACTAATACAGGCTCAACAGATGCCCCTAGTAATTGGACTGACCGCATATATCTTTCCACAGATAATAAATTTGATAATAGCGATTTACTCCTCAAAGAACTCCAGCATGATGGACTTTTGGCAGCAAATAGTAGCTATGCAGCACAGCTTAACCTGAATTTACCTCTTTCTGTGAGCGGCGATCGCTATTTATTAGTAGTCACAGATGCCAACAAACAAGTAATTGAAATCAGTGGTGAAGATAATAACGTTGCTAGCAGCTTAATTCAAATCGAACTAGCGCCCTACGCAGATTTAGCAGTTTCTAATATTACAGCACCTACCTTAACCATCGGCGACCCAGCAAGTGTAACCATCGATTGGACAGTAACCAACCTTGGCAATGGCATCGGTAAAACCAGCACGTGGGTTGACCGAATTATTGCTTCACTCGACAGTACAATTGGTAACTCAGACGATATTGTACTAGCGAACTTCACCCACAATGGATTTTTAAATGTTGGTGAAAATTACACCCGTTCGGAAAAACTACGCCTCTCTCCCGGTTTCCAAGGTCGGTATAACTTATTTGTCCAAACTGATGCCACTGCTCAGGTATTTGAGAACAGCTTAGAGGCAAATAATACCAATACTGCTAATAATACCTTCAGCGTCGTGACTATTCCCTACGCAGACTTGCTAGTTTCAGAAGTCCAAACACAAGCAACTGCTAGCAGCGGTCAATCAATGCAAGTATCCTGGAAAGTTGCTAACTCTGGCATTGGGATAACCAACACCAGTTCTTGGACAGACCGTGTTTCATTAGCAAGCGACCCCGAAGGCAAAAATATCATTGCCAACTTAGGAAGCTTTGAACACGTAGGCACATTAGCCGTAGGTAAGACTTACAATCCCTCTGTTGATGTTACCCTGCCCAACGGACTTTCTGGTAATTACTACCTAGTTGTAACTACAGGTGGGCCATTCGAGTTCATTTACACTGATAACAACAGCCGCACCTCGAACGCAGTTCAAGTAAATTTCACTCCTCCTCCCGACTTAGTAGTAAGCAAGGTAACATCTCCCACAGCAGCCCAATCTGGTAACAAAATTGACGTATCTTGGACAGTAGACAACTCCGGCATCGGTGATGCAGTTGGTTCTTGGACAGACCAAGTATTCCTCAAACAAGTAGGTTCTGGACAATTAATTTCCTTGGGCAATTTTACTTATGGTAACGGACTACAAGCAGGTAAAAACTACACCCGCTTTGAACAGTTTGTTTTACCTTCTACTCTGCAAGGTTTGTATGAGGTTGTAGTCAAAACTAACACCACAAATTCTCTCTATGAAAATAGTGCTACTGATAACAACACTAGCAGTACAAATCCCAATAATCTCTTAGTTAGTTTAACTCCTCGCCCTGACTTGCAAGTAAAGGAGATTATTGCACCGACAACAGCCAATGCAGGTGGCACGATTTCCTTGGACTTCATCATCAGCAATGAAGGCACAGTTGGCACAAATACACCGAACTGGCAAGACCGCGTTTATTTGTCACTGGATGACAAAATTAGTTACGATGACCTCTCCTTGGGTAGTTTTAGCAATGGCGCAGCCTTAGCATCTCTTGAAAGTTACCGCACCCAAGCTAATACCCTGGTGATTCCCAAATACTTCCGGGGTGAAGCTTACCTGATTGTCCAAGCAGATGCTTCAGGGCTAGTAGATGAATATCCCCAAGAATCTAACAATACTAAAGCAGTCAAATTAAATATAAATTCACTTCCACCTGCTGACTTAGTTACAAGTAATGTAATTGCTCCCACCCAAGTATTTGAAGGTTCTAAGATAAAAGTCCGCTACACCGTCACAAATTTGGGAATTGGCGAAACCGACCGAGATAGCTGGACAGACACCATTTGGTTAACTCGCGACAAAAATCGACCATCTCCAACTAACAGGGAAGGAAAGACAGAAGATATTCTCTTGACTAATATCGGACACAACGGCTCCTTGAAAGTTGGTGACAAATATGAAGCTGAGATAGATGTTACCATACCAGGTCAAGTCAGCGGCGAGTGGTACATTAGTGCTTGGTCAGATGCATATAACATCGTTTTAGAAGACACCCTTGATATCAATGCCAATCCAGATGACCCCACAGAACTGGACAATAACAACTACAAAGCTAGACCAATTACCATCCTGCTGACACCGCCACCGGATTTAGTAGTAACAACAGTGGCACCCACAACTCAAGCAGTTGGCGGACAACCATTTAGCGTTTCTTGGACAGTACAAAACCAAGGTGCTAACGGCATAGCAGCAAGTAATTGGGTTGACAACGTTTACCTATCTGATAGTCCCACACTCAACGCACCGGGAGCCAAGCAATGGTTCTTAGGTAGCGTTGGACACTCCTCAAGCTTGGGAGTGAATGAAAGCTACACTGCAAAACTTGATACCATCCTCTCTCCAGGTGCTAGCGGTCGCTACATCATTGTTCAGACTAACTCCAACGGTGGCGTTTGGGAAGGGCCTTATACCAACAACAATCTCCTGAATGCCAACACTCTTGTCACCAGCACTCCAGCCGACTTAACTGTAACAAATGTCAAGACTCTGCCGCAAAACTTCTCTGGAGAACGTACCACCGTTGAGTGGACGGTGAAGAATATCGGCAGCGATATGTGGTCTGGAACGCGCTACTGGTATGATGAAATTTGGGTTTCCCCCGATTCCACCTTTATTCCCGGACGGGCAACTAAAGTCGGATTTGTTCCCTATAGTCCCCAACAACCATTACGTGCAGGTGAGAGTTATACCCAAAAGCAAGATATTACCCTCCCCGCGGGAATTGGTGGCGAGTACTATATCTACGTTAGTACAGATTACAGCTATGACATAAATACCCAACAATTCCGAGGTGAAATTCCCGTAAGCGGTGACAACAACTCACTGCGTGGCAGCTTTGAATATCGCGTATTTGAAGACACCACAAATAATCTAAGTAGCGCCCTGCTCCCCGTCACCTATAAAGAAGCAGATTTAGAAGTTACTAATTTAGTAGTCCCTGAAACATCACCCACTTCCGGTCAAACAATAAGAGTCAACTGGACAGTCAGCAACACAGGTACCCGCGATACCAGAGAAACTTCCTGGTCTGACCGCGTTTACCTATCGCGCGACGAGTCTTTAGACTTCAATGATACGTTCCTTGGAGAATTTGCTCGTCGCGGTAGCTTAAAGCAGGGTCAATCTTACATCGGCAATAGTGAATTTACTCTCCCAGATGGCATTGATGGTAACTTCTATTTATTAGTATTTACAGACTCAAACATTAGTAAAGGGTACAATAGACTCACTTATGAAAACGTTAGCCAGACATTAGCTCGCGTACCTGAATTCCAGGATGAAGGTAACAATATTACTGCCGCACCATTGACAGTTACCTTGCAACCACCAGCAGATTTACAAGTAACTTCAGTTATTATCCCCGAACGCGCTACCACCGGACAAAGTTTCAATCTGGAATACACCGTAGAAAATTTTGGTACTGGTGGTACACCCGCTAGACAAAATCGCTGGAATGATTTAATTTACTTATCAAAAGATGAATTCTTAGATTTACAAAGCGATCGCTATCTGGGATATGTAGAACATACTGGCTCCTTAAGTGCTGGCGGCAACTATACAGTTAACAAAACTCTACAACTGCCGACTGATTTTGTAGGTTCTTACTACGTCTTTGTCATCACCGATGCACCCCAGTCTAGCCCTCGCGGTATGGTGTTTGAAGGCAATAACGAAGGTAATAATGCCAAAGCCAGTACTCAACCCTTGGTGCTAGAACTACCACCGCCAGCCGATTTACAAGTAGACGAAATTACGATTCCGAGTTCGGCTAAATCTGGCGAACAGGTACAAATTAGTTGGAAAGTCACCAACTATGGCGACAATCCAGCTAGCGGAGAGTGGAGTGATGCAGTTTACTTATCCACAGATGCAGTTTGGGATATCAATGACCGAATGATTGGGCGAGTAACCCATAGTGGTAACTTAGCAAAAAATGCTGACTACACCTCAACCCTCACAGCAAATCTGCCACCAGCAATTCCCGGTCAATATCGTATCATTGTTAGATCCGATATCTTCAATCAAGTTTACGAAGCTGATAAGGAAGCAAACAACCGCACAACTTCTGCTGACCCGTTGAATGTTACCGTCGAGCAGTTACAGTTGGGTGTAGCGAAAGAAACAACCCTCAGCACTGGACAAGAAAGGCTATTTGAAATCAACCTGCAAGCTGGTCAAACCCTCCGCGTCAACGCCAACTCCAATGCAACTCTTGCCGCCAACGAAGTGTTCGTCCGCTTCCAACAAGCACCCACAAGTATTGTATATGATGCTGCTTACACAGGGGCATTAGGGCCAAATCAATCAGTAGTAATTCCTACTACTCAAACCGGAACTTACTACGTACTAGTACGCGGTTATGCTGAACCCAGCAACAACACGCCCTTGTCCCTCAAAGCAGATGTCCTACCCTTTGAAATTACTGATGTCGTTACCGACCGAGGTGGAGATAGCCGCTACGTAACCACTAATATTTTAGGCGCACAGTTCCAGCCAGGAGCAATTGTGAAACTGGTACGTCCTGGAATTGCCGAATACAACCCAGTTAGATACCAAGTCATCGACAGTACGAAAATTACTGCCATCTTCGACCTCACTGACGCACCCCACGGGCTGTACGATGTTAAAGTCATCAACCCAGATGGTCGGGTGGCAATCGTTCCCTACCGCTACTTAGTGGAACGGGCAATTGAACAAGATGTCACCATCGGTTTGGGTGGGCCAAGCATCCTCGCACCTGGAGATACAGCAACTTACGGTGTCTCAGTCCAAAGTTTGACCAATATCGACACCCCCTACGTACATTTTGCTATCGGCACTCCTGAATTGGGGAGAAACACAGAAGTCTTCAGTCTTCCCTACACGGAGTTTAGCTCAAATCTGCGCGGCAACCCAGAAGGCGTTTTGCAAGATGTCCCTTGGGCCAGTCTCATCTCCGATATCAATACCAATGGCGAAATCTTAGCACCAGGTTATGTCCTCGACCTCCCCAATGCCGGATTTGTTGGTCGCACATTTAACGTTCAAACTTACCCTGGATTGCAAGACGAACTCGCCAAAGACCCCAAAGGCTTAGACGATGTTCTAGATGAGGATATTGCTTTCCGTTTCCATATTTTAGCGACAGCAACAGCGATGACTCGTGCTGAGTTTGTCCAACAACAAACTACTTCAGCACTGCGGCTGCGAAATGCTATCCTCAAAGATCCAACAGCATCGGTTTCGCTGACGGTGCTGGCGGCAGACGTTAACACTTGGACAAACGCATATTTAGCAGCCTTAGAACAAGCTGGATTATTGCGTCCCGAAAACCAAGCACCGCCAATTCGGGAAAATCCGCAAGTAATTAGCTTAATGGCGACATTAGCGACTGGTTTACTGCTGGGGCCTGCCGGAAATCAAATTATCTCTAGTAATAACCTAGTCAACTTCTTTGAGCAAGTCCGCAAATGGTATGGTAATAATCCCAGTTTAAAAGGACAAGAATCGGCTGTTGACCTCAAACAATACGATTTAGGTCTGTCACAAAAAACCCACGCCCAATCTTTCAACGTCTACGTTCCTTTTGGTGAAGCTAGGGTTGAACTACCCCAAGGCGTTGCTGTGCCGCCTCCTAGCTTTGGTAGCTTCTTCAACACTGCTGGAACTACCAGCAATCTCGCTACCCTAACCGGCCCCTTGGGCTATGGGATGGAAAATATCATCCCTGCGGGTACAGCACTCCCCTACACGATTCGCTTTGAAAATGCCGCTACTGCTGACAGCAATGTTGGAGAAGTACGGATTGTTACTAAACTTGACGACGACCTCAACCCCCGTACCTTCCAGTTAGGTTCTCTGCGCCTGGGCGATATTCAGATTCACATTCCTACAGGACGTGGCACTTTCTCTGGAGATTTCGATTTTACCAGCAGCAAAGGCTTTATTTTACGGGTAAGTGCTGGCTTAGATGTAATTTCTAACACTGCTACTTGGTTAATCCAAGCAATTGACCCGAATACTGGGGAAGTAGTGCAAAACCGCGATATTGGTTTATTGCCATCCAATAAAGCGAACGGTGTTGGCAGTGCCTTTGTCAGCTACACCATTCTCCCCAAAACTGGCAGTGCGACTGGAACAGAAATTACCAGCGCTGCCAGAGTAATTTACAATACTGCTGCGCCCCTAGACACAGCAGAAGTCACCAATATTATTGATGCTAATGCCCCAACAACTATACTTAGCGCTACACCATTAGTTGCAGGTGGTTCTGACTATTTGGTGAAGTGGACGGCAACTGATGATGCAGCTGGTTCTGGAATTAAGCACGTAACTGTTTATGTCGCTGAAGATGGCGGCGATTTCAAGATTTGGCAACAGCAAACCACCGAGACAAGTGGTGTTTATGTTGGTCGTAGCGGACACACTTATGAATTCTTAGCACTAGCTACCGACAATGCAGGTAATAAAGAACAGCCATCATTAGGAATTAGTGCCCCCAATGATGGTTCTGCGGTTAACTTGGGGACTCTACCCACGGTTGAGAAAACGACTCAACCCGAATTGGGTACGCCACCTCTACCCCAACCGCAACCATCAACCAATCAACTATTCTTAGAAGCAAAACAAGGCATTCCATCTGCCACACCTACAACTCATCCATCTGAATTTAGCAGTGTTTTGCGTCCTTTCATTGCTTCTTCCTTTGCTACAGGCATTCCCAATAGTCATGCTAATATAGCACCCTTAGCGATCGCTGTTCTTAAAGATGGTTCGGTACTGGCTAGCGGTGGTGCCAATCGGGGTTCTCTGTACAACTTCTCCCCAACAGGTGGCGCAGCCAGTTCCCCGCTTACCACTTTGCAGTATCCCATTTTTGACCTAGCGACTGACAGCAATGGTAGCCTCTGGGCAACGACAGGTGGCGGACCCTTACTACAACTTGATGTCAAGACGGGTAATATTGTCAAGCAGTATGGAGACAGTATTACCCAAGCTTTAGCAATTCAAGCGGGAACCGGATTAATCTACGTTTCTTCTGGCAAGGGTATTGAAATCTTCAATCCCATCAATGAAACTTTTACTCATTACAGCGATTTGCGTGTTGACAGTTTAGCATTCAACGCTGACGGCAAACTTTGGGCAACCACATGGCCACAACGCGGCGATATTGTCCGCTTTAACAATTTAGGTCAGCCAGAACGGATACTTGAATTTGATTCCCCTGTAGATTCTATCGCTTTTGGTAAAACTGGTAGTCGGTTGGCAGGATTGTTGTTTGTTTCCAACAACAATGGCGATTTACAAATGGTTGATTTAGCAACCTTGCAACACGTGAAGGTAGCGTCTGGTGGTAGCCGTGGTGAAAATATCACAACTACAGATGATGGTCGCGTTTTACTTTCCCAGTCCCATCAAATAGATATATTCAACCCTGTCATTGCACCCAAGGTGGCGGCGACTAACCCGGCACCGAATGCGATCGTCGCTCTACCCCAAGGTACAATTAGTGTCACCTTTGACCAAGATATGTTTGCAGGGTCAGCCAATGACACCACCTCTGTCCTCAACCCAGCCAATTTTGAAGTTGTTAGCGCCAGTGGGACAATCACGCCACAGTCAGTCCGCTATGATGCCAAAACCCGCACTGTACTGCTTGATTTCAACACCCTGACTCCCGACCATTATGAACTACGGGTTTCCCCAAATCTTAAGAGTACGGCTGGGGCAGAATTAACTGATGGGTACAAAGAGCAGTTTACCGCAGTTTCAGATTTCTCAGCCCTAGTAGACTTTAAGTTTACCAATCCCCGTTCTGACAGACAGCATCAAACGATTTCCTATGATGTTATTCTCACAAGTAAAGCAAGTTCTGATTTACTGCTACCAGTAATGCTGTTGCTTGACCCAGCGCAATCCTTTACTGGTGTGCCAACTGATGCAACCCGCAATGCATCCGGTGCATATATGGTGGATTTGAAGGATAATTTACCTCAAGGTGTCCTGAAAGCTGGTCAATCTACAACTGCACATACGATTACAGTTTACAACCCAGATGCACTGCGCGTTGAGTTTACCCCAGGTATATATGCGCTTCCTTACCCCAATCTTGCACCGATTATTACTTCTGCCCCAGTATTAACAGCTTATTCCGGTCAATCATATAATTACCAAGTGGCAGCAAACGATCCAGATGGTGCTGTACTGGGATATCTGCTATACGATGCACCCGAAGGGATGAGTGTTGACCAAAATACTGGTTTAATTACTTGGTCGCCAACACAGCAAAGTCCGGTAAGCACTGATGTCACCTTGCAAGTATACGACCTGCGCGGCGCTCACACCACACAGTCCTTTACCTTAAATGTGGTCGGCGGTAATCACAAACCAGTATTTAATACTCCTGTTGTTAGTGGTGGAATTATCGTTTCATCGTCTAACGGCACAGCTTCTGGTGGTTCATCCACTAACGGTACTCCCATTACCGTCAAAGGTGCAGAAGGAAAATCGCTACAAATTAAGCTTTCTGCAACAGACACTGACCGCAATCATTTAACATACTGGGCGGATAACCTACCTAATAGTGCGATTTTCGATTCAGCTACAGGTATCTTAACTTGGACTCCCGGTTATGAAGCTGCTGGCACTTACGAAAACGTGCAGTTCACCGTCAGCGACGGTATAGAAAAAGTCACGCAAACTGCAACCATCCTAATTGCACCCACCAACCAAGCCCCCACCCTGATTCGTCCCGCTAACACAATCGTGCGCGAAGGTGAAAAAATCCGCATCCAACTCCAAGCCACCGACGCAGACATAACCAATTCTATTCCCCCACTTCCGACCTCCGACTTCCGACTTCCGACTTCATACCTCACCTACTCCAGCCCCCTCCTCCCTGGTGGTTCACAGCTAGACCCGCGCACGGGATTGTTTGAATGGACACCAGCTTACTTCCAAGCCGGAGAGTTTGAAATTCCCTTCACCGTTAGTGATGGTGAATCAATTACTACACAAATTACCAAAATTACAGTTCTTAACGTCAACGCCGCGCCTGTGTTTGATAATCTCGGCGCTTGGCAAATTCAAGAAGGGCAATCAGTCCGCTTCCGCGCCTTTGCTTTAGACCCAGATAACCCAGGCTTTGTACCCCAAGACCGCAATGCTGATGGTCAACTTACCATCTTAGAAGGTAGTGACCCATCTGTTACTTATACTGTCTCTGGTTTGCCTACTGGTGCTACCTTTGACCCAATTACAGCAATGTTTGCTTGGACACCAGGATATGCCAACGCTGGGATATACAATGTCACCTTTACTGCCACTGATGATGGTAATGGTACGGGAGCAACGAAGCAAACTTCCCTAATAGTACCAATTACTGTCTTTAATACCAACCGTGCGCCGCAAATTAACGAATTTACCAACGTTACCCTCAACCGGGGTGAAATACGAGATTTGGTAATAAGGGTGAGTGATGCTGATAATGACCCGTTGGTGTTGCAACTCAAAGCCGAATCTACAGGATATGGTATCCCTGATTTTGTCAAATTTACTGATAATAAAGATGGTACAGCTACATTGCACCTAACTCCAGGAGTGAGTGATGGTGGCGATTATTCCTTGACTCTGGTCGCAGCTGATAACGGAAATGGTGATGGTATCAATGCTGTGCAACGAGATGAATATACCTTTGTTGTTTCAGTGAATGCACCCAATGACGCACCGAAATTGCCCTTTATTGGCAACAAAGTTGCAGTTGTTGGCGAGACTCTGAAATTTATTGTTAAAGCCAGCGATCGCAATCAAGATAATTTAAACTTTAATCTGAGTAGTCTGCCTGCTGGTGCCACCCTTACACCCACTGCAATTTATGGGGAAGCATTATTCAGTTGGACACCAACACTTGCTGATATCGGCACATATCCTGTCACTATTCGGGTTCAAGATAGCGGTAATGGCAATTCAACAGAGGTTCTTAGCAGTCAGCAAGCTTTTAATTTAGTTGTTGGCACTTCTAACACCGCACCGATACTTTCGGCAATTGCCAATCAAACCGTTGCTGAAGGGCAAACTCTCACTTTAGCATTATCAAGCAGTGATGCTGATGGCGATACTCTGACTTATTCGGCATCAAATTTACCCGCAGGTGCGGTACTTGATGCGGCACAAGGGATACTCACTTGGAAACCAAATTTAGCACAGGCAGGAACTTATAATAATATCACTGTGACAGCAAGTGATGGTAATAAGAGCAGTTCTCAAACTTTTGCAATTCTGGTAAATAATACAAATCAGGCTCCTGTGCTAGCACCGTTGCCGATTCAAACTGGACTTGAAAACAACCAAGTCGGGTTTACCTTGGCGGCGGGAGACATTGATAACGATTCATTAATTTACTCGGCTGTTTCACCTTTGCCAACTGGTGCTGCTTTTGACCCGCGCACAGGTCAGTTTACTTGGAAGCCTAATTATGAACAAGCGGGTGAATATATATTAAGATTTGCGGCAACTGATGCTCAAGGTGCCAGCGATGTCCGCGATGTGACTTTGCGTATTACTAACGTCAACCGTAGTCCGGCAATATCTGTATCACCCCATGCTGTGGCGCTGGGTGAAACTTTGCAATTTACAGTTGCTGGTACTGACCCAGATAACGGTACAAATCTTACCTACGGTGCAGTTGATTTACCTGATGGCGCGGTACTTGATGCGGCGACGGGACAGTTCACTTGGACACCAAGTCCCGGTCAAGTTGGTGATTATGCTGTTACCTATAACGTTAGTGATGGAGAGAAAACAGTAACGCAGACATCTGTTGTGCGCGTGGCTGTTGCACCAACATCACCAACTGTTAACTTTGACCTCACACCAAGTTTCCCAGCAGTTCCAGGACAAAAGGTGATAGTGCAAACTCTAGCGAATAGTTTGGCCACAATTACCAATTTAACTGCCACCGTAGATGGTAGACCTGTAACTGTTGATAGTCAAGGCAGAATTGAGATTATTCCAACTACTCCTGGTCGCTTGGTTGTCGATGTCACTGCTACTGATGCCGATGGTCGCGTTGGTCACAACAGTACTGTGGTTAAAGTGCGCGACCAGCAAGACTTGGCTGCACCTATAGTTGCATTTGCACCTGGGTTAGATGGGGCGCTAGTAAAGAGTGTTACTAATATTATTGGCAGTGTTAGCGATGTCAATCTTGATAGCTGGGTACTAGAAATCGCTGATTTTGGTGAGAATGTCTACAGGACGTTAGCTAGTGGTAATGATGCTGTCAGCGATTTGACTCTGGCTCAATTTGACCCTGGTAAGCTAGAAAATGGTTTCTATCAGTTGCGCTTGAGGGCGACCGATATTAGCGATCGCTCGAATAGTGTTCAAGCAGTAGTCGAGGTTAATACTACCACCAAGCCGAGTGCCTATACCAGAACTGAAGCTGATTTATCTCTAACTTTTTCTTCTGCCTACACCCTACACCCCACACCCTACACCCTTAACCTCATACGCACCTACAGTTCTCTCAACGCTGATGAAGTTGGCAGCTTTGGTAACGGTTGGCAGTTGGCTGCTTTAGATACCAACATTCAAACTAATGTACCGTTGACAGGACGGGAATCATTAGGTGTTTATGAGCCATTCCGTGTTGGCACAAGGCTTTACTTAACTACTCCTACTGGTGAAAGGGTTGGGTTTACATTTGCACCACAGAAACACACAATTCCTGGTCTTACTTATTACACGTCTGCTTGGGTGGCAGATTCTGGGGTGAATTATACACTCTCTTCAGCTGAAGCGAAACTGACTTTGGCTGGTAATCGTTTGTATGACCTAAAAACGGGTCATGCTTATAATCCTGGTAGTGGGGAGTTTGATGGTGCTGATTACACGCTTTCCTCGGCAGATGGTACTGTTTATCACTTGAGTTCTGCTGGTGGTGTTACTGAGCAGATTGGGGTTAATGGTACACATCTAATATATAGCGATAGCGGTATTACCAGTGACACTGGGGAAATGGTGCGTTTTGTCAAGGATAGTGCTGGCAGATTAACGCAGATTACTGCACCAGATGGTAGCTTGGTGGTTTATAGTTATGACACCCAAGGTAATTTGGTATCAGCCCGGAATCTCGCTTCTGGTGAGTCACACCGCTACGGTTATTCTTCCCTCACTCCCTCCCTCCCTCACTCCCTCACTCCTCTTCTCACTCTAGTAACGGGAACACCAGGAACAGCAGGAGAAGCAATTACATATTCTACAACACCGCAAGTATCGCCTGTGTTGGCTGATTTGGGTAGTGCGGCGCAATTTACTGGTAAGACGACTAATGGTAGTCTGGGTGAGAGCGATCGCTATACTTTCAGTCTCAGAGATTCCGAATTACGATCTACTGCCACTGGCACTGTGCTGCTTGGTGTTGAGTTACAGGGTAATATGACATTACCCACACTCCTTGGTTTGACTCCTGTTGCCACACACCTTGATGCTAATGGTAGTTACGCCCTATTCGCAGTTGACCGTGCTGGCTTAAACCTAATCTCACTCACCAACACCTCCCCCACTCCCTCCCTCCCTCACTCCCTCACTCTCTTCATAGCTGGTGATGTTAACCGTGATGGGTTGGTTAATGGCGTTGATAGTGGATTGTTAGAAGGGGCGATCACTTCTGGTAATTATAATGCTATTTACGACTTCAATAGAGATGGTGTCATCAATGCTACTGATGTGCAGATTCTGGGTAGTAATTATGGCTTTACTGCGAATCGTGCGCCTGTTGTCAGTTCTACATCTGTGCTGACTCACTCTGATTTATCAACTAGCGTTGCACTGGATAAATTAGCTACTGACCCGGAAGGGGGTGCTATTTTCTACCGGATTATTAATCCAGTGAATGGGGCGGTGACGTTTACGCCTGATGGTCATTCTGCAAAGTTTACACCGACTGCTGGTTATTCGGGAATGGCGAGTTTTGATGTTGTTGCTGATGATGGGTTTAGTAGTTCTGCACCTGCTAGAGTGACGGTGAATGTCAGTAATGCAGCCTTGGTGAATTTGGATTTTGCACGCCGTGGGCTGCGGTTGGATGTGGGTGGAAGTACTGAGTTGGTGGTCGTTGGGGATTTTGCTGACCAACAAGATGTGATTCTGCCTTATGACTACTTGCAGTTGGCGTCGGATAATGCGGCGGTGGCGGCGGTGTCTGGGGGTAGGGTGACAGGGTTGAGTGATGGGGTGTCGGTGCTGAGTGCGTCGCGTAATGGCATTACTGCTGTGACAGCGCTTAGGGTGGGTGAGTTATTGCCAACTAACCAAACTCAATTAAATGTTGCGATCGCTGAACAAGAAGGTCTAGACTTGTACCCTGAAGCCGTCATGCTAACTATTGGTGCAACAAGACAATTATTAGTTGGTTTATACGGAGTAGAAGAATCACCAGACCTGAAATTTCAAGATGCTGGCACTCGTTACTACCTCAGCAATCTGGGGATTTTGCAGATAGGTAAAGATGGGCTAATTACCGCTTTAAATGAAGGTACTACCAACGTAACGGTAATTTACGGTGCAGCTGAAGTAATAGTACCCGTGCGTGTAGAAACACCTCATCTGGGCGAGACTAAACTCGGCATAAATGGCGGAGTTATCCAATTTGGTGATGGTGCAAACCGTTCACTGCTAATGCTATCTCAAGGCGCACTGCTTGAAGATACAAACGTTAACTTTACACTCTTAGACCAAAAAGAAGATTTATCACTACCAGTTCCTGGTGGATTTGAGTTTGTTGGTGGCTTTAACTTAGATATTGGTGACAATAATCTCCTAATCCCGGCACAGGTTGCTATTCCTGCACCAGCTAATTTACCTGTTGGTACTGAAGTTTACTTAATGCGTAAAGGTTCAATGCCTGATGCAACCGGAACTTGGCAGCCCATGTGGATATTAGAAGAATCGGCTAAAGTTACCGCAGATGGCATGATTCGCACCCAATCACCTCCATATCCAGGTGTAACCAAACCTGGTGAATATGCAGCTTTTTACTCAGGAGTTACTGGTAGCGGTAGCATAGTCAAAGGTAAGGTAAGCCTTGAATACAAATTCCCGCCAGCCTTCTATGGGCTTTTAATTCCACCACCACTACCAGATATTAATGTTGAAGAAATTGGATTTGGCATTGCCTTAGCAACATTCCCCAATAGTAAAAATAAAATAATCAAAGAGCTTAGTGGGGTACTTAAAATATTAAAAGCGCCCCTAGAAACAGTTACAAAAATTACAGAAATTGTAGAAACAGCCCAAACTCTGGCAGAAGTAGGGGCTGCTTTATCCCAAGGACAACTTGATGCAGAAGTTTTGAAAAAAGTTAGTGAAGTTTTGAAACCTTACAGTGCTTTTGGACAATTACTGAATCCAGATTTGTTTGTCTCTATCCCAGCATTTAAGGTTTCTTACGATATTTCATCAATTAATATCGTCCAAGTTCCCACAGTTGGACTACCAGTAATAACTTCTGCTAACGTACAACTCAATTCAGATGGGATAGCCACCTTTGAAACCAGGTTGAATTTACCTGCACCAACGACAATAGACCCATCTACACCGCCAGTTTTACAAAAAGCAGAACTGAAGTTTGAGAATCATGAGCCAGTAGTAATTCTCACAGGCAGTAACTTTATAGTTCCTTACGTCACTGCTAATATTTCCAATACTAGATTTGAAGATTTGATTGTTAATTTCCGTGTTGGCAATGCAACTTATCAAGGCACAGTTTTGTCTGGACAAGACTTGGGTAATAATCAATTTGAAATTAAAGTCAAACCCTCAAACAAAGCTGCTTTAGGAAGCGCCCAAATTTCCATCACCCGACCTCAGCAAGAACGCTTTGGTACAGAAGAGACAAGTTATCAAACTATTAATTACGACAGTAATTCAATTCGGTTCTCAGCTAATAATGGTTATGTTTTAGCAGCAGAGCCTTTTAGCGACAAAGTAGCTGTTTTACAAGGAACAAACCCATCAGCGGTAGTGGCAGCGACAAGTAGTAATGATTTATTAGTAGCTCGGATTCCAGTAGGTACTCCTGATGTAGCAGATAGACCTAGAGATATCGCTTTTACTAAAGATGGCTCTCGCGCTTATGTCACCTTAGAAAATTCCGGTCGCATTGCTTTAGTTGACCCATTACTGTTACAGCAAATAGATACCAAACCCGAAACTGAAGAAATTGACTCAATTATCTTACCAACTGCTGCCTCTCCACGTGCAATTGTGGTTGATAATCAAGACCAATACGCTTACATCGCTGATGGGCGACTGGGTGTGATTTATGTACTAGATATCAACCCTAACTCTAAAACCTATCATCAGGTAATTCAGAATATACAGGTTGACTCTGCCCCTGGTGGGTTACGTCAACTAGCTATTAGCAGTGATGGTCGCAAGTTATTTGCCACTGCGCCAAGTACGAACAGTGCAACAAAAAGCAAGATTATAGTGGTCAATATTGACCCCAAAGACAAGCCCAATCCTAACCAAAATAATCTTCTTTCTTGGCACAAGCAAATAGGCACAATTGATGCTGAACAAGGTGCAGAAGGATTGGCTAATACTGTTGACCCGCACTTTATTACCTTTACTAATCGCAACAGTGATGCTACGGGTTATGGAGTTCTGGAAATTACCAATGACGATCCACTCCATTTTGCTGCTACTACACGCTACACGCAACTTAATCTTGGCAGTATTTATGATTATTTTGATGTCAATGAAGCTGTGGCAATTACGATTACCAAGGATAAAAAATACGGGTTTATAGCTGGTTATAACGGTAGTAAATTCGGCTCTGGTATCGAGAGCATTGATGGTGTCCAGGCTGGCAGTAATATTGGAATTATTAAAGACCCATTGGGAGCAAACCCGCAGTTAGTTGCGGCTACACGACCCATTCCACTGGGGTTGGTTACGGACTTAGCACTTAGCAACGACGATCAATATCTTTATGCTTCCTACCCGTTGGGTGGTGGTGTATATATTTTTGATGTCGAGGAAATGATTAAAACCTGGGAACACCCAACTGACTATATTATTGACCAGTTTGGCAGACCCCAAGGTTCTCGCTTTTTTGAAGCCCTTTACCAACGTCCGGCTAATATCCTTGATTTTGCTGCGGTGCCAATTGATGATATTAACCCGAAAATCAGCATTGCTGCCGATTATGGGATTATTGCTGAAGATAGGGTACGGAATCAGTTTACTTATGGGGTGTCTGAGGGTAGTACTAGCGCTCCTGTAAATGTTGGTATCACTCGAAATCTGGCTGTATCACCTCCTGATTTGCTGACGTTGACAAGTCCGAATGGGATTAAGGAGGGTGATTTAACTCCTACCTTTACTTGGGATTTTCAAATCCCTGATGACCAAGTTAAGGAAGTTAACCTGTTTGTCAGTACTTTTGCTGAGGGTAAAGGTTTATTGCCTTGGGATCGAGTGGTTGATT
The DNA here is from genome assembly GCF_034531255.1 of Nostoc sp. ChiQUE01b. Classification (NCBI taxonomy): domain Bacteria; kingdom Bacillati; phylum Cyanobacteriota; class Cyanophyceae; order Nostocales; family Nostocaceae; genus Nostoc; species Nostoc sp. ChiQUE01b. Next base: position 34,281 of record NZ_JAVRBM010000093.1, read on the forward strand.
TATCCGATTCATCGTTTTTACCTGAGTTAAATCAACAGCAAAAGCAGCAACTGTTAACTAAGTCTTGGAATAAGTATGATGATTTCAATCCGGGACGAATTGTGACAGCGACTTGGAAGCGGGAAACTAATACTTGGTACTCGCATGATGGTACTACAATTGTTGCTCAACCGACTCATGACCCGGCAAATAACAATACTCGTTTTACGTTACCGGATATTACCACGCTAACGGCTGGTCAAAATTATCATTGGGCTGTACAAGCTGTTAGCAGTACGGGGCAATCTGAACTGGAGTTTGGTAATTTTAATACAATTACTCCTTTTAATGCAAATCCTTTTAGTAGTGTAACTGTCCTCACTCATGGCTTTACTCTAAAGCCAGAAAATACGGGGATTCCTGAGAATTTCTATGATTTAGCAGACAAAATTACTTCTGGTAATGGGAATTTACCGTCAGAGAAGGGGTTAATTCTGCGTTATGACAAGCCTACAGGTCTGTGGATTCCTGTAGATAATAAGGCACGGGTACTTGCTGAATTGACGGGTGGTCTTAATCCTGGGGATGACAATTATTTGGTCACGTTAGCAAACAATATTCAAAGCAAATATGTCAACCAAAATAAAGCATTAGTTTTGCTCCCTGAATGGTCTACAAATGGTGAGTCAACCCAGCCAAATAGCGGTTTTACGGAAGCTGCTGCTGATGCAATTTTCGCTTCGATTGTGCAATTAGACCAGGCTTTAGGTGGAGATGTAGGAGAGCATGATGCTGCTGGTAATTTAGTTAGATTGTATGACAATGAAGGGGATTTAATTCGTACTCAAGGAGCGTTGTTTGATTCGCCGTTACACTTTATTGGTTTTAGTCGCGGCACTGTTGTTAATAGTGAGATTATTCAACGCTTGGGAACTTACTTTCCTTATGCTGGTGGGAAAATTAATGCTGATGGGACACCAGTTGTTGATAGTAATGGTAAGGCAGTTCGTGATTTGCAGATGACGACTATTGACCCTCATGATTTTTATCAGGAGAGTTTGAAGGTTAATTTAGCTGGTTTTAAGTTAAAAGATTTTAGAGATTTTAATGAACCGACGGTTCAAGTTTGGGATAATGTCACGTTTGCTGATAACTACTATCAGACTGTAGCCGATCCTAATGGTTCAACTTGGACTCCTAATGGTCGGCGTATAGAGGGTGCTGATGTCAATAAACTACTTAATGGGATGCCTGGGTTTACTGAAGATGCTAACCCCTTAACACCTTGGGATAACCCACATGGAAGAGCGTTTGCTTGGTATGCAGGTACTATCAATTTAGGCTTGGATGAAGTTAGTAGTGGATATACCCAAGAGGCACAATCAATTTATGACCAATTAGGTGAAAAAAGTGTTGAAAATTTAATAGATCCGCAAGCCAATAATGTTTCACTGACACCGTGGTACTCTTCGGCTGAGAATCAAGGTTCTACGGAGGGTATTGGTACTGGTTGGTTTTACTCGGCTTTGGGTGGTGGTAAGCGCCCAACTGTGGATATGAGTAAGCGGGTGTCAGTAAGTTTCGATAATACTGATGAAGATATTGTTAGCGGTGATTTTGCGGTTCCTACTGTTTTCAATGGCAGTTTTGATGTTGGTTTCAGTGATGACCCAACGCGGATTTCTCACAAAATCTGAAAAAATGGGATCAAAAACTGCGACAATGTA
>NZ_JAVRBM010000094.1:0-34346 GCF_034531255.1 Nostoc sp. ChiQUE01b
CCTTGGCAGAGAAGGCTCTGCTTCCTAAACGACCTTTTCAGGTCGCGCCGGACTGATTACCGTGATTCACTAATCAACGAATCGCACTATTTGTAGTCATGCTACCTTCTCGATTTGCGCTCTAAACCGCATAAACAAACCAAACGCATCAATCAACCTAAATGACAAAGCTTCCTGCTCTCGGAAAGTATGGCAATAATCATTACTTTTATCCTTGAATACTTCTTGTACCTGTTGCTGTAAGTCAGCACCCCAATAAGTTGAAATTTCTTGAAAGCACTCTTGTAACTCTTGCTCTAAGTACAATGCTGCGCCACCACTCAAAATCACCTCGTTCACCGCAGGTAAAGTTGATTCCAGCCAATCGTAAAGCCTAGACCAATACTCAGCTTTAGCAGTAGCAATGGCATTAACAATCATCTGCAATTCATAATCAATATTTTTAGGTTCTCTGCTTTTGACCAGAGTGCGAATTGCTTGGTTATTAGCTGTGATATCTGAACCGGCTGCATAGATGGCAGAGGTCAAAGCAGTGGCATCCTGTCCAGATGTGCGCTCAATTACTCGCTTTACCATTTGGTGAAAGCCCAGCCCATTGGTGTAACCCGCCGTCATCTTGCCCCGTTCAAATAATAGAAGGCTGGTATTGCGATGCCCGAACATTAGCACTGCAATGGTTTGGGCGTTAAACCATTCTTTACCATTCTGGCGTTGGCGAATCATTGCCAATCCCGCACCTTCGGGTAAGCACTCGAATCGCTCCAGTTTCACTCGCAACCTTTGACCCCGAAATCTAAAATCCTTGAGTGCAGACTGTAATTGTTGCTCAAATGCTTGGCGATTTTGATATTCACCATAGGGCAGTAGTGAGGTGAGTGATAGTGAAAACCTGTTAGGTAATTTGTTATGTTGAGCGATCGCACCAATAACCGCCAAGGCTTTGTGAATTGAGGTTTCGTACTTGAGCTTATCGAGTCTGGCAGATGCTGAAAACTGCCGTGCCAGAAATCCAACTACCGTACATTGTGTATCACCATCCGCAGGACTTGACACCCAGGCTTCATCTACTGGTTTAGGAGATTCCAGACCCTTGCGACTCGACATATAAGCGTCAATCGAACTTTGAGGCAACTTCAGCATCTCTGGTTCCATTGTCATCAAACATGGTTTGCCTTCAGTTGCTAGTTCGTAAACAATCTTGGTCAAGGAAGCACCAGGGTCAAAACTAACTATCAAGTTTGACATTGACTGTGGTTTACCTAAAAGCTTTCCTTTAACTTAAGTGCAAATATAAATCATGCCAATCTACCCACTGACCATTTTTATCAGGCGAAAAATTAGCCCATTGGTTATTTTTTTGGTGCATTTTCTCAAGTAGTTATTTTTATGCTATTGAATTCAAAAATACGCCACTCAAATGCCAATTCAACGCCACTTAAGCGTCACTTGAGTGCCAATTTAATCCCAATTGAGAGCCAATTCAACGCCACTGCATACATTATGTATATATTTTTCTTATCAAGAACTAAGCTTGTTGACAATAAAATGGTCAAAAAATGCCAATTCAGTGCCGCTTAAATGCCAACTCAATGCCACTGATGTTTTTAATTTGAGTAGTCCAAAAAAACCTTTGGTGAGTAGCAAGCTATGTTGCTGTCCGGACATTTTTTCTCAAGAGAAAAAACGCACCCCCCAGGTGCGGCAACAAACTTGCCCTCTTTTCACGGTTCCCCTACCTAAGTAGGTCAACCACCGTGACAGAGGGGAAGATAATACGAAAATTCTTTTTAGGAGTTCAGCCTGGAAAATTTCTTCAAGGTTTGGGCAAATTAGCTTTTTAATTGCGCGATGGGCTATGCTCCGCCGTAGGCGATCGCATTTCATTATCTCGCATCGCATCTTGGCATCGAACCAGAATCGTAAGTAACCGCTTGGTCAATGACAAATGATAGTGCTGTCGTCAAACTTAAAACAGCTAATGACTAATGCATCAATAATGCGACAAAAACGCTCACACAGGATAGACATTAGACTGACTTTGCCAGAATACGAGAAAGCACAGCTAATGGCAGATGAAAATAATCTCACTATGAGTGAGTTGTTTCGTGCCAAGACTCTGAAAAATAAATTGCCCAGGCGTGTCACCAAAGTAGCAGGCCAAACTTACTGGGAGTTGGGGAAAATAGGTAACAATCTCAACCAAATAGCTAAAGCAATCAATACTTCAGTACTCATGGGAGAACCTGTAGTCGTAGATAGAGCATTGTTGTCACAGGTAAGAGATTTGGTGAAACAGGTGCGGCGAGAGATTGCTGAAATTGATTTAATCACTGATTTACAAGATGAAGCATGATTGGCAAGCACATCAAAGGTAAAAGTTTTCGGGGACTGCTAAACTACCTCTTTGGCAAAGATGGAGCAAGACAAATCGGTGGGAATATGGAAGGAACAAACCCACGGGAATTAGCAGCTGAATTCGGTATATCTCGAAGATTAAACCCGAAGGTGAACAGGGTTGTTTATCACGCTTCTCTCAGTTTGGCCCACAAAGAGAGTTTAGATGATGATACTTGGGATGAAATCGCCCAGAAGTATCTGCAAGCAATGGGTTTTGATATGAACCAATATGTCGTAGTGCGGCATACTGACCGGACTCATGAACACATACATATTGCTGCCAGCCGCATTCAATTAGATGGCACTACAGTTTCTGATAGCTGGGACGATCGCAGAAGTGAAGCGGTAATTCGTAAATTGGAGCAGGAATACAATTTGCAATCGGTGCAACCAAGTTGGGAAAAAGATAAGCACAGTCCAACTACTGGCGAACGTAGGCACATTGCCAGAACTGGAGAGGAAAGCGTTAGAGTGAGACTCCAGCGATCGCTCGACCAAGCAACCCACGACCATCCCACTATGCCAGAGTTAATAGAGCGAGAGCAACAACAAGGTATTAATATCCGCGTTGTTTATACTCGCACAGGCATTGTCAAAGGCATTAGTTACCAACTTGATGGTGTGGCTTTTAGTGGTACGCATCTTGGTAAAGCATATACCTTTCCTGGTTTACAAAAGCATCGAGGTGTAAACTACAATCCCAAGCGGGATGACAAACGCATCCAAAAACTGATGGAGCAAGCTGTTGAAAATCCTACGCCAGCAGTTACTCAAACAAACTCCTTGCCTATACCACAACCAACAAACTGGGAGCAAATACGCCTAAACTTAAGCCAGCAGTACAATTTACCCAATTCTCTGCTCACAGAACTGTATGAAAAGGGTTGGCTCTATGCAAGTCAAACAGGTCAAGCAATATTTGTGGAACGCACACTCGATGATCTTCCAACTCTTGCCAAGCAGCTAGAACCAGCAGGTAACTTCACTGCTATTCCCCTTAACTCTGAACGGACAAAAAACGGTAGTTTTTGGATTGCTACAGATGCCACAGTAGAAAGAGCAGTGCTACTAAGTGACCCGATTGAAGTTCTCTCTGTCATTGCCTTAGAATCAACTGTTGACAAAGAAAAGCGCAAACCTACATTATATTGGAGTGTAGGCGATAGTGAGCAATTACCTCTAGAATTTTTGCGAGCGATCGATACAGTGGTCATCGCTTTTAAAGATAATGAGAAAGTTGAGGACTTGATAGCTGAGATACTAGCTGAACTACCTCAAGCCAAAAAAGTTTCTCCCGGTGAAGCTGGTTGGAATGGGATGCTAACTAACAATCACTCGCAACCCAACCAAAGCCGAATACCAGAGCTTCAAGGTTGGGAACTTTGATATCAGTTATCATTACAGCAATTTTCAGGTAATTGAACTACAAGAAACGGTAAGCTAAAGAGATAGTGATTGTCAAATTCAATGCCAGTAGCTTACTCAAAAGATTTGCGTGGTCGTGGTTATCGGCGAGATAGTAGTTTGGATGTTGTCTGTCAGCATTTAGGGCTTCATGAACCGACACGCTCAGATGAAAATTTGAACAACACCTGTAATATTTTCATTGCCATACCAAATGGCTATCGCTTCCCAGTAGATGTTGTAAATATATAGTTGTCACCCCGATCTGAAATCCCTGGGAAAACGGAATCGGACAGACCTATTTTCAAATATTTGGTATGAACTGTGTAATCACTCTCCTACAAATCTTGGCACAGTTGTTGTGGCAATTGTTTCATCACACGGACAAAAGGAGCCACATCATCCAAACCCTGCGCCACAATCAGAGCGCCTTGAATGGCAATAGCAGCATCTTCCCCACGCTCATGAGCCAGCGTCTCATCTAATCCGGCTACCCTCAAAACAGTTGCTATTTCATCAATCCAGGTTCGTAATAGTGTTTGCACCTTGGTATGAAAGATATCTCGTGCTGACCCCATCAACAAGATGGCACACATACAGGGTTGTTGTCCGCCTTCATATAGCTCGTTAATCTGCTCACACATCTTAGTCAACCGAGTGAGCGCATCCCCTCCACCGCGAAGTATCTGTAAAATGTGTTCCTCCAACCAACATTCCATAAAATCCAACACCGCCGTCACCATTTCATCCTTCCCGCTGGGGAAGTGATGGTAGAGACTGGCTTTCCCCAAACCTGTCGCTTGTGAAATTTTCGATAAAGTCGCCCCATCGTAACCATACTGTCGAAACAGTTGTAGCAAGCAGGGAATATAAGTATCTTTTGCCATTTACAGAAATTGAAATCTCATCTCTTGACATTATACCGAACGATTGGTACAGTTATTTTGTACCGAACGCTTGGTACAAAATAACTGTACCAATTCCTTAATTTGCAGGGATGTCTATGCAGCATCTCGAATCGCAAGAGGTGTCAGTTGACAACGGGAGAAATCAACTTGCCGTGACTATCTCTGATTGCTGTCGTTCTTATTCCCGTTAGACCGCTAATTTTTAGCTTAACAGTGCTTCTTTTTACAGAATATTGAGGATTAACCAATGATTAAGCTTTATGGTCACGAACTCTCTGGTAACAGCTATAAGGTCAAGCTCTTGCTATCACTATTGGGCATTGAACATGAATGGATTAAGGTCGATTTGCTGAAAGGGGAACACAAAGCCTCTGAATTTCAGTCGCTTAATCCCTTCGGTCAAGTTCCCGTATTAGTGGATGGCGACACAATTATAAAAGACGCACAGGCAATTTTGGTTTATTTGGCTCGTTGTTATGGTGGTGAACAATGGTTGCCACTGGATGCTGTCTCACTTAGTCAAGTTGTACGTTGGCTATCTACAACTGCGGGTGAAGTGCGTCAGGGGCCAGAATCGGCTCGTTTGTACTATCTGTTTAATGCCACCAGTATTGATATTGACAGAGCTAACCAAAAAGCAGAGTTTATTCTTACACAACTTAACCAACATTTGCGCGATCGCCAATGGTTAGAGTTCGAGCGGATAACTATTGCAGATATAGCAGTATTCCCCTATGTTGCCTTAGCACCAGATGGCAAAATTGCTCTTGACTCTTATCCTCATATTCTGGCATGGATTGAGCGAGTTAAGACCCTTCCCGGTTTTATAGGAATGCAAGGAATTGCAGCACCTGCCTTGGTATAGGCAAATAACACCCAGTTTAGATGGAGAAGGTAGAGAGTCAGAGGAATTTTTTCCCTTCTCTTCTCCCCTGTTTTTAGATATGTAAAAATAAAGAGTTATATGGCACGTAAATTTACGCAAATTGCTTTCACGCCTGCTGTCAAAGTTGCTCAAGAACAACGTGGCTCACGGCAGACCTATGCTCGATTTGAACAAAATGGGCCTTCTAACGATACCATCACACCAGAAATTGAGGAATTTATCGCCCAAATGGATGGTTTTTATTTAGGAACCGTCGGTTCTAATGGTTATCCATACATTCAATTTCGTGGTGGACAACCTGGGTTTTTGAAAGCTGTAGATGAAAAGACTTTAGGATTTGCTGACTTCAAAGGCAATGTTCAATATGTTACCGTTGGTAATCTTGACGAAAATGACAAAGCTTTTTTGTTTTTGATGGATTATCGCCATCGCCGACGGTTGAAAATTTGGGGGCGGGCTATGTATGTAGAAGATGATAGTGAACTAATTGAAAGCCTGAAACTTCCTAACTATGAAGCAGAAGTGGAACGAGTGATTCTGTTTCACATTGAAGCTTGGAATTGGAACTGTCCACAGCACATTCCTATTCGCTATTCTGAACAAGAAGTGGCGGCATTGCAAGCGAGAATAACTGAACTAGAGGAACTTGTTGCTAAGAAGCAGCAAATCTAATTTTTCTGAGTGACCCAAGCCAATCAAAGGTTTCAGGTGAAAATTTATGTAAGTAAAATGTGGAAAAGTTGGTTCTAGTGCAGCTAACGCCACTTAGAGAGGGATAAACTCTCTAGGCGTAACTGCAATGACTTTCAATCCCAGAGAAACAACCATTAAATTTCTTAGACAAATAGGCTTTACCACCGGAACCAAAATTTGGCTCAGGATTTCTTGGGACTTGCCCACAGAAATGATACCTAAAAACTGGAATCACTACTGCCGCAATGGTCAATTTGTCTACTCCCACTACATTCTCTGCGGTAAAATCACCCAGCAAGGATTTCAACTCTACTGCTGTACGAAAGGAGGTCGAGACAAACAAGGCAATACCTGCTGGCGACTGACACCTAAACGCTATGCTGATGGTTGGGCATTGGCATTTAAAATGTCATATCTTGGTGCCACAGTCAGCTTTTACCCCAACCAATCAGACAAGGGAATCAGCAATCAGCACGTTAGTCAATGCCAATGTTTATTCTACGAAATTGATGATTTGGCGTTGAATGAGCAGCGACAAGCTGTAGATTGGCTAAAGGATGAAATCAACTTAGAACCTGCCGCCGTAGTTTACACAGGTGGGAAATCCCTGCACGTTTATTTTAAATGCAGCCATTCCTTGAATCCTGCTAAATGGCTGTATCTCAATCGCCAACTGACGATTATCCAAAACGCAGATCCAGCCATTTGCAACTTAGCTCGTTCCATGAGACTGCCAGGTATGCTTCGCAGACGGGTGGTGGATGGAATATTGAGTGCAACCATCCCCATTACCCTAGAGCATTGGTCAAACTGTCAGTACAATGTGGAAGAACTAGAAACCGCATTTGATTCTACAGCCTTATTTCCCTACGAACTTTCTGAGCAACGCTGGCGCAAGTGGGTACAACTTCTCACAAGAGCGAAAAATGGAGAAGTTATCGACCCACAAGCAGCGTTACTGCAACATTCTATTACTGCACCTCGCTCAACCTTGCATTGCCGACGAGGGACAGTAATACAAGCTACAACCAGAGATAATTGCTCATCTCTTAAACAACTACGCGCTAGCGGAGTGTCTGTTCCTTTATCTATTTGTTTAACTTTGAGCGATCGCACTTTACTAACTTATGGCGAATCTGAGGGAAACAGAAACAATTCTGGCTACAAATTAGCTCGTAACCTACTAGGTACATCTAATTTACTCACTAGAAACCGAATCGCTTATCATCCCGAACCACGCCAACTATTTGACCGATATTGCGATCGCTGTACACCTCCACTTGAACCAACTGAGGCAGATACAATTTGGCACAGTGCGAATAAAACAACAGCTTTTGCCAGTCGGGACTTTGGCTCAATTGTCATGAGCATTCGTAAGTGGAAGTTACACCGCAAATCAAAAAAGCAATGCGTAAGAAAACCAAAAAGATTAATTAACGAGAGATTGACAAAATCGATGTAATACCCTTCCAATTTCTACCCATAATTTACCGTGTACACATATCTTTGTACAGGATTAAAACGGTGTGGGACAACTCCAAAATACTTGTGTGTACACGGTAGCCCTATTCCAGGGAGACTATATGACTATTAAAGATGAGTATTGAAAGTACTATCTCTAGTTTTACTTTCCCATTTTTGGTAAATAAGACTGACGATAATTGTTCTTAGCCATCAGCCTAGCCTCACGCTTTGTCCACTGTTTTTGTAAAGGAACATCAGCCAATCTTTGCAATAATATGAATACACTATCATCTCCAGTCAACCGAGCGATGATTTGAGCGATCACCTTACAACAACTCCAAGGATGACGCACTACCTGAACTTCTGCAAATCTCACTACACCCCAATTGCGCTCTAAGAAAAAACGGTTACGGATTTTATCGTCATCAACATCAATACAGTGGTGAGGTTTACCTGTATCTCCAGTATAAGGTTCATCAATCTCAATATCGAGAGTTAACCCAGAAAATCGATGATAAAGGATAAAATCAGCCGAGTAACGTCGAGACGAACCAGGAATTTCAAATTCCACCGCTTGACAGATAAGATTCTCTAGAAAAGCACACAGTAAATGGCGAAAAAATTTCTTTTCACTGACACCTTGCTTGGCCGTACCATTTCCATTTGGTAATTGAACGCATCCTTTAAACGAAGCTTTCAAATGCTCCTGACTTGTAGAATCTTTAGTGTATAAACGTCTCACTAGTGGTGGATAAAGAATAATTGGATAGTACCCAGTAAACATAACCACACGTTTGTTAAACTTTTAGCAATCAAGAAGAACAACATCAAGACAATAACTAGAAGTTATCTAATCTAATATCCTTCCAAATATCAGAAACTTGCCATCCGGTCTTACCAACAGAAAGGACTATAGGATTATCACGCGCTGGAATATAGCTAGATTCCTTATTTCCTGCACCTATTTCTGGCTGTTCTTCAACGATTGGTTCTTGTATGTTAATAATGTCAATTTGAAAATTTGATTCTTGTGTTTCCTCTATGATTTTTGTTTCTTGGAGTAGCTTTTCCGATTTTTTGATGAGCTTCATATCTATTTGTAGTTTTAACGCTTGATATTGACAAAATAACAATAATCTGAAATTAAGTTAATTCCTAAAAACTTGGGAGAATACCAACACAGATAGGTGCGCTATCGCGCCAAAATTGATGGCGTTACACAACCAAAACAATGCAACAATTAACAGCTATTTTAACAAAACTTAAACCTAATTTTGTTGCTCCTCCGATTTTAAATTTTCAGCCTACACAAGAAAATGCTTCCAATTTATCTTTCAATACTAATTTAGATTCAAGCACTATAGCTATCTTAGAACAGATTGAAGCTGAATATGAATATTACCAAGCTTGTGAGGAGTGGTAGTCATGAATTTAGCACTCGCTCAACAATCCTTAGCAGGACTTTCCCAAACTGCTGCTCATCTCTGGGAACAGCTAACTAATTGCCAGACTCCTGAAGAAGAAGCTGCTATCATCACCGCTATTTGGGAAACTCAGGAAGTTCAGGAAGAAGTTGTTGATATCCAAGCAGAATTAGCATTGCAACTGGATGCTGAAATAGTGGCTATTAAGCAACGACTAGAACATCTAAAAGCTGTACATCAATCAGCACTATTAAGACTAGAACGCTGGCGACAAAAATTAGATGAAACTATTTTAGAACAAACCGCCGCAGGAATTCTACCTGAGCAAATGATTGGTAATTCACTTCGCATCACAATTCAAGAAAATCCGCCAAGTTGTGAGGTACTGATAGATGCAGAACAATTGTCTCCAAAATACCGCAGAGAAAAAACTGTTTATTCAGCAGATAAGAAAGCTATTATTGCTGCTTGGAAGAAAGGTATTCCTGTAGATGGCACTCACATCATACGTAAGCGCCGAGTTATCTATGCTTTGACAGCAACGGCAATTCACGACTTCAAAGACTCACTTTTAACTTAACAATAGCTTTGACTGATTTATCAGCCAGCAGCAGGGATTTTACTGTTTTGTTGGCTGCTACTTATAACTATTTTTTGATACTTAAGTAGGTTGGCACTAGGAAAGTGAAATATGTTCAAACGTAAGTTAATTAAGCCTGGTTTCTAAAATAAATAGTGTTTCATCTGTTTCTCTAACTGCTCATTTTTAGCCAACCAAACACAGTCGCAACAGTTAACTCCAAGTTTATCCCGGCTAACACCGGCAAACGCTCATCACCCTGCAAAAGTTCTGGTTGCTGATTTGGACGGAAGACCAAAATGGAACGATCTTCTGGGTCTATCAACCAACCTAATTGGCAACCATGATCTAAGCAATAGAGAATATTGCCTGTAACTCGATTTGAACTTTGTTCGGGGGAAAGAATTTCAATTGTCCAGTCTGGAGGAAGCAGAAAATCATTGGGTGCCTCCCCATCAGCAGCAAAAGGAATACGCGACCAGTTGAAAACCGCTACATCAGGTACTATTGAACGGATACCAAAACTACAGCGCAGTTCTGGAAAGGCATAAGCAACATGAAGGCTTTCGGCAACATCATTGATACTGTTGCACAGCCTTAACTGTAATCGGCTATGCTTCCCTTTTGGCATTGGTTTTTGAATAATCTCACCATTAATGTAAACGCTTGCAGGCTTTGTTTCTGGTAGCTTGAGAAACTCCTCCAGAGTCAGGGATTGGGTAATTACCGTAGACATGGCTCAGTCGAGAAAAGCAAAGGGGATATGTTTTTAGTCTAGCAGTACCTACTCTCAAAAACAGTTTCTACTTCTGGCTATCGCCACAACCGCTTGCACACCAGTTAACAAGGCCAAAAAAGCTATGACCGCAAAATGGCTAACACCAGAACAGGCCATTGTCAAAGCCAACCTCACTGTTACATCTGAAACTTTAAAATCTTACATTTCAGAACAACAGGGAAAAACCACTGCTGAAGAACAATTCCAAGCTTTAGGATTGCTATTCGACAGGGAACGCTTGCGTGCAGGTAAAGCTAACTTTTTGCAACTTTTAGAACCAGTAAGTGATGAGAATAGCTACGCCGAAGATGAAATCGACTCTCATCAGTTATACGACGATGACATAGAAACATATGCTACCAACAAGGGAAATCAACCAGAACCATTTATTTTCGAGCAATGCAAAGTTCAAATTGTCATCACGCTACTACCTACAGAACAAACAGGAGATAGACCTGTAATGATTGCTGCCAGCAGCCACGGTGATTTCCCTGTAGTTACCATGCTCAATCAAGAAGAACTTGGTGATTTACCACCTGCAATTGTTCAACTACTGGACGAACTCAAAGCCGATTTTCCCAATCGCCAAATTCGCCGGAATATAGCCCAGACTAAAGCTGTCAAAACCAATAAACCGCCCACTGCCCAGACTCCAATTCGCACTGAAACTGCTAGCTCAGATACTACTAAACCAGCCAGTAATACTACGCAAATTTCACTGTTTTAAATGCCATGACTACTACAAATAGTAACAAATTACTTGTTATCTACGAAGGTCAACAACACTGGATTCCAGAAGCGATCGCGGTTGACGACCAATTATTACGGGATGCCTTCACTCCTCTTTGCGCTGAACTGGCAAACGCAGACATTGAGCGTAAACCAGGAGAACCCATTCACATCATCAAGAAGCCCGGTAAAAAAGGTACTTCTTCTCTAGATTCCCTGATAGTCGCTCCTGAAGAAATCAACCCCGCAGTCCAAATGTGCTACAAAATGCGTCAACGTCAGGTCATCACTGGAATTGACTGGCAAAATGCAGGACAGCTATCAGTCCAGATTGAAAAAGCGATCGCAGCTGGAACAGAATTTTCTGAGTCACTCAACCAAACTCTAAAATCCCTAACAGCCTGCACTCCTACATCTAGCGTTATCCTTGAAGGTTTTTGAGTGCTGATAAAAGGAGTTGGAAATTGACTTGAGGGGTAAATGATTGTCCACATTACAGCAGTTAGCATTTTGATTGAAGTAGACCCCAAACCCTACCTCTGTCTCTTTGTTATTCAATTCCGACCCCATAAATAACTAGTTGTACTAAAAGATGTCTCACCTTGTACCCCTCAGTATGGCAGAGGCAATTTATAGTCTTTATCAGTGCCAATTTACCTTAGATGCCACAGAATCACTTGATTATCTGGAAACCCAACTCAACATTTACTCCTTACTAGCACTGTATCAGCACTACTTTCCTACTGAATGGAAAGCCAGCCAAGCCACTATTTACCCACCTACAGATGTAGATTGCCATAGTCCCAGAGAACTGGAATTCATTGTACTGATTTACACTCATCTGTTTCCGTTATCCCACTGGACTGTAGAAACAGCCTACGAACAAAGATTGCACAATATTCCTATTACCCCAATGGGTATTGACTGGACAATGGATGGAGAAATTGAACATCTCAAAGATGGTTGGCAGCTACTTTTACCCTTTAGCCATGATGGTCGCCGTTGGCTTGATGACATACACCCAGAAGGTAGCGACTGGTTTGATAGTGAATTTGGAATTTATGAAATTACCTACACTGACATCGATCACGCAGACGATTATTACTACCAACCTGACTGCACCTCTTTACCTTGGTCAAAAACATCTATTGATTTGCTCACCAGAAAATGGCAGCAAGCAAACCGAATGCTGAACTGTGCAGCCAACTTAATTGATTGGCTAGAAGCAGACTTGAAATCTCATGCTCAAATCCTACTAAAACTATGGAAACAAGCATTGAAACCACATTAATCGACGTTACATCGACACCAATTCTATCCAGCGAAATTCTACGAGCAATTTTGGCAGACCCTCCCCGAAAATCTTCAGTAATTCAAGCAGAATTGCTGTTTTTAGATGGCATTTACATCTTCCATCACCGAGACAAAGAAATTGCCGATGCTCATATTTACAAATGTATCTCACCGGCAGCCCTGAGAACTGCTTTTAGCAATGAACCGATTGATACTGGTTGGATGGAACCAGGAATTGTGCGCTGGGGTACGGGCAGTACAGACACATATTTAGTAAAATTTATCCCACCAGCCACTCATACGATCAATTGCGATGAACTTGGTTCTTTAACCGTTCCCCTACCTGCAATGGTATTTGTGGGCAAGGGATTAAAATATTGGGTTTGGGCAATTCAAGAACAGGAGTTTACTCCTCAAGCACCAGCTTTTCATGTGCCACTACCCAATGTCTACAGTTCTGGACAGGTGTGTTGGGGAGTGAACGAACCACCTGCTGCTAATAGTCTATCAATTAACCATGCTTGGAATTTGTTTATTTCCAGTATTTTCACCAATCATTTAACAATAAGTAAATCACAAAAATACCGCAAGGATGTTCGCCAGCAACTTCTAAAACTGCACAAAAGATGTAGACGCGCAACCTATCCTGTATCTGACCTTGTGCCTATCGGCAATCAAAAAAGTGTCGCTATGCTTGTGCAGGAAATCCTCGATGAACCCATTGCTTGAAGGCATTATTGGTTACAAACTTGTCACAACTTCATCTCTGCCAACACACACCAGCAGTGGACTAGAGTACCTTTATGCCGGAAATGGCATCTTTGCTAGAGCCATTCGTCCTGGCATAGAGGTATTAATGCCTATTTGCTTGTGTTCCCAAACTATCAAAGGGCTACCTCACCTAACACCTTATCTCAAAGTCACTCCCTTAATTCCCAAACCGCTACTACTGGAAATGTGGCGGTCGAGTTATCAAGCTGGCAATCAATTCCATGAAATTCTCTTTCACCTCCACTGTACTGATGCAGACTGGGATTTACAAGTCCCAGAGCAAATTCAAACTCCAACTAGCTGCCAACCAACTCATTCTGGGAGTGACTCTTCCTACCAGAAAGCGTCTGTAGACATCCATTCCCACGGTTCCTTACCTGCCTTTTTCTCTACCACTGATAATGCTGACGAATCTGGCTTTCGCATCTATGGGGTACTAGGTAGAGTTAATACACTGAAACCAGAGATTAAAATCCGGGTTGGACTGTTTCGCCACTGTTGGGATGTACCTGCTAGAGCAGTGTTTGAAATTGACCGAGACTTTTTTATGGTTGATGTCTCATTCTCATCTGGCTGTAAATTTTACAGTACCGATGTACCGCCTGTAAATGTGATGGAGAAGCTATGGAGGTGAATTTCAATTTAGCAAATGCTTGTCCCCTCACCAATACCTGTATCAACTTAACCAACCGTACTATGGAGCTAAATCTTGATTTGGCAAATGCTTCTCCTGTCGTGACTGTCAACTACTCGAAGATAGAACTGTGGCTAGTTGGGTGTGGCGGCACTGGTTCTTGGTTGGCTCCTTCTTTGGTTCGGTTAGGCAGAGTTCTTTCTCAGCAAGGTAAACAGGTGAAACTCTACTTTGTTGACCCGGATCATGTTGAGTCAGCTAACGTTTTCCGCCAGTGCTTCTGTGATGCAGAAATCGGACTCAACAAAGCCAAAACCCTGGCGCTGCGCTACTCTCTGGCTTGGAAGATGGAAGTTACAGCGATCGCTCAACCTTTCCAACCCAAATGGATTGTCCCCAGTTACAATACCCTGATTGTTGTCACTGCCTGTGTGGACAATGCCAAAGCAAGACAGTCAATTACCCAAGTACTTCAGCACAACACTCATCGCCCTGCGCCTCACATTTGGCATTTGGATTGCGGTAACTCCAAACGTAGTGGTCAGGTACTATTAGGTTCTCATCTGTCTACTAACCCCAATGACTATGATTTCGAGGCTTTAGGCTGCTTTCGCTTACCTGCGCCAACTATACAGCAACCCGATCTACTGGTTTCACAACCAGAAGAGTTGGCAGACAACAACTTGTCCTGTGAACAAATGGCCTTGCTCAATAGCCAGTCCTTGAGCATTAACCAGCGAGTTGCTGCGGAAGCCTTTGATTATTTATTACAACTGACGGCGGGGAAACTACGACGATTTGCTACTTATTTCGACTTAGAGAGTGGTAGCGGAAAATCCCTGTATACAACGCAAGTTAGTATTATGCAGACAATTCTCCTGAGTCACTCCTGTGCGTAGGCGTAACCCGTCGTAGACATCGCTCCCCTCTCAAGTTAACAACCAAGCACTGTACAGTTGCTTCTGTACAGTGACTTCAATTAAGCAAACCAGCCCGCAACGCTAATACAGCTGCTTGGGTGCGATCGCTTGCACAAAGCTTGTTCAAAACCCCACGCACATATACTTTTACACTTCCCAAGCTGAGATAGAGTTTCTGGGCAATCTCGTTATTGCTATAGCCTTGGACAATTAACTCCAAGACTTCCAATTCCCGATTTGTCAGTGGATCTGCTTGTAGAATGCTTGCTTGCTCTGGGTCAATTGCAGAGATCGTCACCGTTTGAGTAGTATTCGGTTTTACCGCAGCAGCCACTCCTTGACGAGTATGCTTGAGAACAATGCGAGCGATCGCTGGATCAATCCAAGACTGACCTTCATGGGTGATATGCAGCGCTTCCAGCAACAACTCGAACTTAATTGTTTTCACACAGTAAGAGTCTGCCCCAGCTGCAAACGCTGCCAGTACCATCTGCTCTTTGGCAAACGAAGTGAGCATCATTACTTTTGTCTGTGCTGCTGTTTCCGACACTAGAGATTCCCGAAACTGCTGCACCAGCCATATTCCGTCTCTATCCGGCAAGCCAATATCAACGATCGCTATGTCTGGTTTTGTACTTTGGAGCAGTTTCAACCCATTGGAGGCTGTAGCTTCATCACCCACGACTTGAATACCTTCTTGCTCGTTGAGAGAACTACGCATCCCAATCCGCGTTAAGCTGTGGTCTTCAATAATTGCTACTCGAATATCTACCATCATTTACCTCAGCAGCTTGGTAACTATACTTTTTTAACTGTCGAATATGGTTTCAAGGAAAGGATTACTCCATTGGACGAAAAATTTTAGCTATTTAGCCAAAATGTGGCTCTTGAGATGCAAAGCGGCATTTCAATGTTATTAAACCTCATCCAGGTTGAAACCAGTAGTTTTTACAGTATTGGTTCAAAAGTTCATATATCAAGGGCTACATATCTCAACTAGCTGTTGAAAAAGCTCCAGTGTTCAAAATGGACATCGTTTAATCTGAAAATTCTCTGAAAAAATCTTCCTAAAGTATAAAAAAATATAAAAGCACTGAAGTTAAACTGAAACCAATACAGTTTATTCTGACTTGTGTCCACATCACACTTAGAGGAGGATGTAGCTTATTTCTAAGCGAGAATCTTGGCTCTTACACATAACATAGCCAGATTAACAATTCGTAATTACGTTATGCATGGAAATTTAGACCTCAATCATAAGGTTGTGACCTGTAGAGATGGGAGACTATAACCAGTTTCTTAATTACCAATTACGTAGCTTGCTTCTCGTTGGAGGCGAGTATTACGAATTAGTAATTATGTTGACCAATGCCTTGAGTTTTAGAAAAATCTGATAAATCTTCATCGCTGCGTAGTGGTTAGCATGGCGCTTGAAATTACACTTTCCCCAACGAAATTCAGCTTGACTACTCTATTTCTCTACTCGGAAGGGATTAGGTTTATTAAAGGCGTTTTATGAACACTTTATCTTGGAATATAACTTCAGAACAAAGAAACCAAAGAATTCTGCTGGTGGATGACTCAGCTGACAGCCTCCGCTTGCTGCAAGTCACCTTAAAACTGAAGGGATACAACGTGATCATAGCCGACAGTGGTGCTGAAGCATTGGTAAAAATTGCCGAATCTCCTCCCGATTTGGTACTGCTAGATGTGGTGATGCCGGATATGGATGGCTATGAAGTTACTCGGCAAATTAAGCACAATTCAAACTTACCTTTTATCCCAATTTTGCTGGTGACAGGTTCTGAAAAATCAAGTGTCGTCAAAGGTTTAGATGCAGGTGCAGATGAATTTATTTGCAAGCCGGTAGATAAGAAGGAATTACTGGCCAGGGTGCGGGCTTTGTTGAGACTGAAACACAGTATGGATGAACAACTATTCCTTAGTCAGCGGCGGGAAGATTTTGTGACCCGCCTCACTCACGATCTGCGAACTCCGTTGATAGCTGCTGACCAATTCCTAAAGTTGCTGCAAAGAGGTGTTTTTGGCAATACCTTATCAGCAATGCGTGAATCTTTAGAACAAATGGCTCAGAGTAACCAAACTTTGTTGTCAATGGTCGATACCTTATTAGAAGTTTACCAGTATGAAGCTGGAGGCAAAACTTTGGATTTCTTTGTAGTTGACCTGTGGGAATTATGTCAGCAAGTAGTGCAAGAACTAATGCCTTTGGCCGATGTTAAACATTTAACTCTCAAAGCTGTCTTGACAAAGGGTACTGAAGCTTCTTTAGTTAGAGTTAAAGGTGATCGCCTGGAACTACGCCGACTCCTGACTAACTTAGTTGGTAACGCCATTCGCTTCTGTGATGCTGGGTCAGTAGAAGTTCGCCTCAATTCCACTGTTCAAGGGGTAACGATTGAAGTAGAGGATACAGGTATTGGCATGAATCCAGAAGAACAATTACTCTTATTTGATCGCTTTCGACAGGGCAAGCATCAACGCCGGGGGAACGGTTTAGGATTATATTTGTCCCGTCAAATTGTTGAAGCCCATCAAGGGAATATCTCTGTTTCATCGACTGTTGGGAAAGGTAGTATCTTCACAGTTTATTTACCTGTGCAAACAGCGTATTCAAAAATGTTATCAGCATAAAAAATTTGGTAAATCGAGCTTAAGGATTTGCACCGAAATAACCTACCTACTTTATCAAAAAACTGATAATCAAGGTTTTCAGTTATTCAAAAAGGTAACTTATTAATGCGTGCCTCTTAAGGTAGTTTTACCAAGATTCATCTGGTTCAGGTGGACGCCAACCACGATTAGTTGAACTTTCATCACCTAGTCTATCAATTGCCCCAGGATCGCTATTGAGGAATTCCTCTAAATCTTCATATCCACTTGGATAATAAGAACCTGATGTAGGTTTGATAGGATTTTCCTTAATTATTATGCTTTCACCAGGTTTGAGATGAGCATATTCGGGGTAATGCTCATCTTGGGATATATCATCAGAAGGAGTAATCAACTCATCTCCTGGTGAATCTGGGTCATCGTCATAAAGCATTACTAATAAACCATCTTCTAGCCGTTGAATTCTTTTATTCATAAAATTTAGTGGTAGCTTCAAAATTGTGTAGCTTAAGTAACACAGTGGAACAATCATAATACGATTAAAAGCGCTGTTCAGCTATTTAACTTTCTTGGAAGTCTGCTAGCAGAGCTAATACCGTATAAAATACCGTCTGCCATGAAATCAGTAAATTATCCACTTGGATGATTTTATTGAGTGTAATTTTGTGCCAAGGTGAATATTGGAGTCTTATGCTTGCTAGATAAGCTATCTAATAGATTATTGGTAATGGATTTAACCACTAGAGTCTTAGAAGGTTCTGGTTTGAGCATACCTATCTTTGATGGGTCGTATAACAATGGTAAAGGGAGATATTTATCTGAACCAGAAATCATTAAAAATTCTCTGCTCGAACAGATGTTTGAAGCAGAAGATTTACAATCTCTACTACTGGTTAAAATTGACAGTAAAAATCCAGATGCCAACCATTTAAGACAAAGAACCTTTCAGGATGGAATCCGACGCAAGTTAGCTTTCAGTTCTGGCAATAGTTATTACTTTGCTGATGGTTCACTGCATAAAAAAATTACACGCTTATTCGCTACAGAACCGGATACTGCCTGTCGCTATGGTTCTTTGCTAGTTAGCAATTGCTACAAAGGCTCAGAAACTTTTACAGGGCTGCGAGTTAAAATTGTGGACTTTGAAGACCCACAGTATGCTCATTATAAAACAGGAGACTGTCACGGCAAGATTTCGCCTCAACTTGCCAAACAATTAGGAGGAGAAGGCAATTGTCCATTCCAATTTCGGTTTGCCTGGAGGAGTAATTGGGCTGAACCAGATAATTCCCTGTGCCCAAAAACTAGTTTCTTATCCAAAGGTACTTTCCTACCCGATGCGACTTTGACTGATGCCCAAGGCTACGACATTATTATGGATCGTTCCTCAATTAAAGGCATTAAAAAGTCGGAACTCAAAAACTTAATACCCTGCGGTGACTATGAGTTTCCCCAAGCGGTTATCGGGAATCGAGGTAACGCCAAAGCTACCAGCTACGATAATAGTTGGCAATTTACCATTTGGTACTCAGAAGAAGCAGTCAAACAAGATTTGAGCAAACCCACCGAAGAAAAAGCTAGAGAACTTGCCGAGTTGCAGCGTAATCCCTTGGTGTTGGCAAAATACATCATCCAACAATATGACAAACAACAGCGATCGCCTACGGCGGGCGTTCCGCCATCGCATCAAGAGCAATCTGAAGAAGCTTTTGACGAAATTGAGGCTAATGCTAACAATCAAGCACAGGAATCTCGCTGGATTTCCCTATTACGTAGCGATAAATATGGTTAATTGATTGAAACCCCCAAATTTCGCAAGTTTGCTACCGATTACATAGCCAATCAATGGCGTGACTTAGCGATTAAGGGAGGATACAACCATAATTCGGGTATGGCAATGCCATGCGATCGCCTAACTCGTGGCACAATCTGTGTACCCCACCTACCGGAAGGAGATGTCATTCTCACCCGTTACCCCATCGTCA
This sequence comes from Nostoc sp. ChiQUE01b, assembly GCF_034531255.1. Lineage (NCBI taxonomy): Bacteria > Bacillati > Cyanobacteriota > Cyanophyceae > Nostocales > Nostocaceae > Nostoc > Nostoc sp. ChiQUE01b. The sequence goes on from NZ_JAVRBM010000094.1 coordinate 19,501, forward strand.
ACTCAGACAACATCCGTCTCTACCAAAACATCCACGACCCAGAATTGAAGAAAACTCGCAACGTAGTTTGGATTCACCCCAAGGATGCCGAGGAATACCACCAAGCCGATTTTGACGGCGACCAATTAATGGTCAGTTCTGCTAGTAAACTGCCTAATATTGCTCAAGAAACTCTCCGCGCAGGTGAACCGGGACGATTTGAGCCAGTTAAACAACGCCCTAAGCTGGCGTATACGGAAATCACAGATGAAGAAAGCAACTTAAAATACAAAAATTTAGCAGAGATTGCTGCTGCCAGCAGTCAAAATAAAGTCGGGCTGGTAGCAACAAACATTGGGCGTGTACAGTCATCGATGCCCAAAGACGGTGAGAATGTGGAGCGATTTGGCAGACGACAAAGGAAGCTACTAAACCGTCTATTTCAGGCACTTCAGGTTGAGGTAGATTCGCCCAAAAGTGCAGAAAGATTGGAAGATATCAAGGAAATAGGTGGGGAAAATTTACTCGCAGATGCCAAAAAATGGTCAGAGTCTCACCCCAGTTACTTTTTTGACTTTAAGAAAGATGAACGGCTTTATCGCTCTTTTGCCATGCCTGCGGATGCTCCTGGCTCAATCAACGTCATTGCAAGAGTTGTAGTCAATCCTTTGTGGGAACCAACACGCATTCGCAGCAGAGATAGGCATGAGTTTCGCTACCTGTTTCCCAAAGAGACGCTATCTGTAGATGCGTTGGAATGGGCAGAAGAACTGAAAACAAGGTTTCAGCAAGCTAGAGACGAAATTAAGGAACGGGTGGGAGATGACAGGGAAGCCTTTAATGAGGAACTAGGAAAGCTCTACGAAAGCTATCGAGCGGAAATTGATGAATTATTCACCAGTCCAGAAGAGAGGTTTGTAAATCCTGCGGAGAGGCTCAGTCAATGCGTAGCGTCTCGCAAAGAAGGTGCAGGGGCATTGTGGCACACACAACACACCCGTCCAGAATTAGATCGGCATCGCAAAGACTGTTTAAAGCTGGCAGAACAGATGGAAATTACATTTTCGTTTCAGTACGATTATGAACTGCCAAGTGTTGCATTACCACAGGATATTTATGTTTTGAGTGTTCCTTTTGGTGCAGGTGCTATTAAATGGAAAGAATCTTTAGAACAAAAGGGAATTAAATTTGATGCCACTATTCATCCTCAATTACCTCTGATTGAGTTTGCCTTGAAAGACTTATCCCCCAAAGTAGTTGATAAATTAGCAGCTAAATTTGGCGAAAACATTAACGATTTAGATAAACTTAATATCCCCAAGGATTTGAGAATTATTCCTCCAGCAGATCATAGTTGGGCAACATCACGTCAGGATTCAGGTGTTGGTGCTTTGGCATATAACCTGTTTACAGAGGAAGTATGTCAGCAGCTTCAGGATTTTCAGTTTGATGAAATTAAAGTGTTGGGTATCAAATACAATCACTTCGCTAATGAAAATTTTGCTAGTAAGCAATGGAAAAAGCGCAGCGTTACTTTGGAAGTGGGAGTTTTTGAGTTACCCGAATCACACCCAGAGCATTATCGTTACAACGGTACACCGATATTACAGATTGATGGCAAGAATTTAGGCACTTTTGCTCCTGATAGTCCGAAACTGCCGATTGGTGCCACATTTGCAGCTACTTTGCAACCAGATGGCTCTAGTATTATCCTCAAGGTTAATTCTGAGTCAATCAGTCTGCCAGAAGTTCCATTACCGGAATCAGAACCAAAGTTAGATACTGCTGGGCAATTCCGAGCCATTCACCGTGAACTCTGGCGTAAAGAAATGTTTGATAATTTGGTAGGAGCGATCGCTACTACCTACGAACAGCGACAAGTCAATCAATCTGCAAATAATGAAATTGAGCATTTCAAGATTGGCGATCGCTGGACGGCTTATGTTCAGCATAGTGGTGATTTTATTGTGCGAAATCAGGGTAAGCGGACAATTTGTCGAGGTAATCTACAGACGGGTGAGGAGATATTTCCGCTTTCAGAAGCAGCCGCAAGTGAGTTAGAAGATATGATTTTAGAGAGGGAGCAATTACTTCATAGAAAACATGAGTTATCAAACAATGGACACCATATTAGCAGTCAGGATATGGAGTTGAACTGAAGTAGTAAAGTAGGGTAAGCGCTCTCAAATGCTATTGACATGAATAATATTTTGTGCATTGTATCATTCCTGTTTTTTCAGACTATTGCAATACAGAATAATTGTTACGCTAACTTCGCAACTATGCGATCGCTTCTTGACAATCTAAAAGGCAAAATCTGGTTGATTTAGTGGCAAAGGCTTACATTGTAAACGACTCATAGATTCATCTTTTTGTTAAGAATAGTTAAGATGCGCTTACCTGATTGACAGAATGGTAAAATGCTTCTGAACAGTTGTTAGCTTTACATAAAATAATCACAGGTAATTTTATCATGAGACAATAAGGAAATTTTTTCTGAGAAATTAACCTTCAGTAGTGGGTCTGGAATAAGAGCTAATTTTTTCAATCACCACAGTTGGTTCATCTTCCGTATTTGTTTTGCTTCACAAAGTTTTTTTGCACCGACTTAATTTGAGGTATATTTCAAATGCGTAACAAATTCTTTGTCTTTTCAATGTTCTCACTTTTCATAATAGGATTGTTATTAGTTATCCTAATAGGGACTACTTCTCAGATAGTACAAGCTCAATATACTCGATATAAGGAAATTAACTATTACGAGGATAGTAGCAAAACGGAGCCAGCAGTAGCCTATTGGATCAAGAACTGTGATGGCTCGATTGATAGTGACGGAATACCAACTCAGTTCAAACTTACACGTTCTGGGTCTTGTTAACCAGTGAGTATTTCAACCATCTATGTTAGAAAATTTTGTGTATTAGGCTACCGTCTTAATCTCAATTAAAGAAGGAGTCAGAATTTCAGAACTCAGAATCAATTAGATGGGGATTTAAACCCCTTTATTCATCCACGAGTCGCATAGGATACCCCACTTAATATTGGCTCCTGAATTCTTTTTGTTAACTATTTGGGAAATTCATGATCTCCATGCACATTCAAAAAATAATGCTTTTTGATAAAAGATTTAACGGCGTAAGTTTTCTAGTTTGTTTTCTAGTCAGTCTCTCAATCTCATTTTTTGCAGGGTATTACCCAGTTCTATCGCTTAACCCTTTGCCGTTGGTTACGACGCAAGTAGCTTCCTCACTCACAATTGCAGATGTTGTCAAAACAAATAAGCGTTTCAACATTTTAGTCAAGTATTTGGAAGAAACTGAACTTATGGAAACGCTAAATTCTCGTCAAGGTTCATATACTATATTTGCGCCCACTGATACTGCATTCACATCGTCCTCGCACAAGCCTAATGACAAGGAGACTTGGAAGAAGATTTTACAGTACCATATTCTAAAGGGTTCAATCAATTCACAAAAACTTAAATCAGGAAAGTTTGACACACTTCTTGAAGGTGATCAAGTTAATATTAAAGTCTACAGTGGTTCTATCAAAGTAAATAATAACGCAAAAGCTACGGAACTCAAGACCACACTTAGCAATGGGGTTATTTATGAAATTGATAAAGTGATTATTCCTCCTCATTTGTAACCGTTCCTATTACTTTATTGTAAGTATAGATAAGTAAATCGTTAATTTCTGTCTCAGTAAACGGATTTTCCCCAACCTCTAGAACATCAATCCATCGTTGGCATTGTTGCTTTTCATCATTGTCATGGATATTTTTATCTTTGATGTATGCATCAAAATCTTCAATTGCTTCTCGAAGAAGATTGCTGTGTCTCTCGTCTAGTGTTAGTATTTCCTTTAACCTCAATGCTCTCGCAACTCCTCGAGTCCTTCGCCAATAAGCTTTAAGTTTAATAGACTTTTCAAATTCAATAGCTTTGTCACAAGCAATTTTTACAATACGCTCATCTTGATATGTTTGTAGGCTACCAAACCAGCATAAATTAGCGTATGCATATGCAGGAATTTTAGATGGATCTAAAGTGTGGTAAATTCTTTCACAAGCTTGAATTGCATCCTTGATTTGACCGTCTCGTGCAAGGAATGGTATGTCTTCCATCAGACTAAGTGCTACCAGCTGTTCTGCTCTGGCTTCTGGCTCGAAATCTAATTTGGGATCATATTCTTTTGCTTTTATGAATTTATCTTGAGCATCTTTTTTTTGTTGATCCTCTGCTAAGGAGTCTCCTTGGTCTTTCAAAATCGCGGCAAAATCTTTGTCGCTCCAAAACTCATACCTAACGCAAATTTCGCAGTATTCACTCATGTCCTTGCACGGTTGTTTTAGAATTATAGGAGCTAATCTTTTACAACAAATTTCTAACCACTCTTGCCAGCCACCTCTCCATAAATATATCGTTTTGTTAGATATTGTTTCGTCAGGATAAGCACTACCAGTGGCTATCCATTCTCCATTAGGGCTAAAAGCGACGGAAGTAACAATATCATCCTGACTCCACGCTTGACCGATAGGGGTACCCTTGATATCCCATAGTCGTATCTCCTTGTCTCCACCTCCGCTAACAATCATCTGCCCGTCTGGGCTAAAGGCAACGCATTTAACACCATCATTATTATCGTTAGCATGAGCATTCCACGGCTTTGTGCCTTCAAAATCATCACCCTTAATATTCCACAAACTTAACTTTCCATCAGAACTACCAGTGGCAATTATTTCTCCATTGGGACTAAATGCAACACATTGAATAGATGTCTTTCGCCACTTACACCAGAGTTTTGTAATGCAATTGTTATTAATATTCCATAAACATAACTTTCCACCAGAATTACCAGCAGAACTAACAGTGGCAATCATTTTTCCATTGGGACTAAACGCAACAGAAAAAACTTGGCATCCAAAGCGAGAATTTATTACCTTAGTAGCAATGCACTCACCCTGAATATTCCATAAACGTATTGTGGAATCAGAGCTACCACTAACAATCATTTGCCCATTAGGACTAAACGCAACGGCATTGACACTATCCTCATGTCCATCTAATTGCCTAATATACTCACCAGTTTGACTGTTCCATAAGCGAAGCGTTTTATCAGAACTGCCGCTAACAATCATTTTCCCATCAGGACTAAACGCTACAGCATTGACATTATTTTTATGCCCATGTAATAATGACTCACCAGTGTTACTATTCCATAAGCGAAGCGTGTTGTCAGAACTGCCGCTAACAATCATTTTCCCATCAGGACTAAACGCTACAGCATTGACACTATCCTTATGATCGGATAATTCAAGAATCGGGTTGTGATTGATAATTGCCCACAGAATCATCTTTGTGTCATAGCTACCGCTAACAATCATTTGCCTATCAGGACTAAACGCAACAGCACTGACACGATCGCTATGTCCGCGTAATGGATGTCCAACAGGTCTACCTTCGATATCCCATAGACGAACTGTTTTATCTTCACTACCGCTAACAATCATTTGTCCATTAGGACTAAACGCTACAGAATGAACCCAACCATCATGCCCGCGTAATTGTTTTTCAAGTCCACGTTCGATATGCCATAGGCAAACTGTTGTATCCTCACTACCGCTAACAATCATCTCCCCATTAGGACTAAACGCAACAGCAGTGACACTTTGATCGTGTTTACCCAAAAGTCTAGATTTGATAGGTTGACCATTGATGTTCCATAGGCGAATAGTTTTGTCTTTACTACCACTGACAATCATTTGCCCATTAGGACTAAACGCAACAGCATTGACACGATCTTTATGTTTACCCAAAAGTCTAGATTTGATAGGTTGACCATCAATGTTCCATAGGCGAATAGTTTTGTCTTCACTACCACTGACAATAGTTTTTCCGTCTGGACTAAACGCTACAGATTTGACAGCTTTCTGATGTTCTTGGAGGGTATAAAGCGGTTCGCCCTCGCCCTCAAAACTCCACACCCGCACTATGTTGTCAGAACATGCACCAGCAATTTTTCGTGATTCTGAACAAAAAGCAATGGAATTGACATCGTAATTCTTATCTTTACACAATGGCAATTTTTTTAGCAGAGTTTTGCCACTGCTGTCCCAAAAGTAAGCCATGTTCAGAGTGCTACTAATAATCATTTCCCCCTTATAACTAAAAGCAATAGAATTGATAGCTGCCTGAGGCTCTTCACAGACATTTGGGACGATCGCTCTCGCCGCAGCTTCATAGAGACTTGCCTGCACAACACCCAAAATCTCACCTGGTTTGTTTGCTAAAATGTCGATAGCGATCGGCTTTTTTACAGATATTTCGTCTTTATTAGAGTTAGATATCCAATCTAAATTTGTTTTCACTGCTTCAACTGCGAGCAATAAAGCATCCAAAGGTTGAGTAGGAATTAAATTCTGTACCCTAGCCGCCTTCTCTTGCAGTTGGGATTTAGTAAGCGCCTGATTCAAAGACTGAATCTGTTTCTCCTTTTCCTGTCGCAGTCGTTTTTCCTCGTTTTCCAGTCGTTTTTGCTTGTCTCGACTGCCTTGAATAAATTTTTGGGTTATCTGATCTAGTCGCCCCAAGCTCAAATACTTTTCGTAATAGTCGTTTGCCTCTACCAACCTTGCACCTGGCCACAAATAATCACTATTTTCCTGGTTATCCTGCCAGTCTTTAGCGGCAGCTTTCAATTTTCTCTCTGTCCTTAAAGCATCACGGTTTTCATTAATCCACGAGCGCAGTCTTTTCCAATGACGAATTAGTGCTTCATGTGCTATGTCTATGACTACCTTAGCTTGGGATGCAGTATCATCTGGTTGCTCTGTTTCTGAGACTGTAGTTACGTTTGACACAGTGTTCGTGACAACTAATCGAGCATCTGCTAGCTGACTAATTACTGGATCTAACAATTCTTTTGGATGCTGATCATTAATCAAATCGTTCTTCAATATTCGTTTACGGGTATCCTCTGTACCCTCTCCCGGCTCCGTTAACTCCAAAAAGATTTTTTTGGCAACTCCTTGTTCTTGCTGCGAAAGGGAATCGTAAACTTTATCTGCCTGTTTTTCTAAAGCTCCTTTGACTTCACCAATTTGAACATAATTTGTCAGTGTTAATGTATTACCTGCTGCTGTCCCACGCTGCTGCCAGTCTTGATGCCAAAGTTCCCACAGTTCTGTTAAGGCATACTGTAGCAGTGGTAAACTACTAGGTGAACCCTGAACATCTTCAATCATTTTCTGCACTAGTGCGTTCTCAACATTTAATCCCACCACTTCAGCGGGTTTGATAATGACATCTTCCAACTCCTCTTTCGTCAAAGGTGTTACTGTTGCCGTATTATTTTTGAGATTTTCGGCAAATCCGGCATAATCCTGTTCTAGGCATTTGCCCAGGAAATCTGCCCGCATGGTAATCACAACTCGTAAGGCAGCAGTATTGTTTACGTCTATACTTTCATTAGGCAAAGTCAGCACATCCATGAGACAATCAAAAAAATCTTGTCTTTTTTGGCTGTCTTTGCACAGTGTAAATACCTCCTCAAACTGGTCAATAACCAAAACCACTGGATTTTGCTGGTGTTCACTAACTAACTCTGCTAAGAATTCTGCTCCTTTCTCCTTTAATCGACTGATATATCGAGGCTTACGCCCAACCGGATCATTGGGTTTAATAAACGCAGTTGCGAGACTTGCTAAAGGGTCATCTCCTGGTGTAATCACTGGCAAAATATGCCAATTGGCTGTATCCCGTCGCTGCCCTTGTTGAATCGCGTTTAGCAGCCCTGCTTGTACAACTGAAGATTTGCCGCTACCAGATGCTCCCAATACTGCCAGAAAATTCTGTTGCCACAGTTTTTCTAGGAGTTCATCTATTAATGCTGTTCGTCCATAAAAAAACTGGGTGTCTTCTGGGTTAGAGCCAAAGGCGGCTAAACCCCGATAGGGATTTTTGTCCGGTTGCAGTGGATTATTGGTCTCTTGGGTTCTACTTCCTCTACTGTCAACCAATATGATTGGCTCGCCATAACTAAAAAATATCGGACGCTGCTTTTCTTGCTTTAAGTTCTGATTGATAAAATCTATTATCCTGTAATTATTTACTAACCCATCCGGTTGTCTTTGCGGGTCAAGCCCTTCTAGTAATACCTTCGTCAGCACACTGTAGTTGCTGTTGGGATCTTGCCCAGATTCTTCAAACTCTCTACTAGATGTAATAAAACAGCGATCGCGTGCCTTTCCTTTATGGTCTGGATTTGCTTCATCAAAGTTCAACAATTCCCCACTGTAGCAGCAGTCTAACCAAATTACCTGCTTGCGGATTGGGCTTTCTTCCAACACTCTTCGTAACCACTGTAAGGGTAATCCCCATTTGTCATCATCTGGGTTAGTGTCGCTAGTTGCCAAAAATCCTTCCTTAAGGCCTCTTTCTTTGCGAATACCATGCCCGGAGAAATAAAACAGGGCTGTGTCTGGATAGTTATCGCCTTTAGGGAGAAATAGTTGTTCTAATGCAGTTTCTAATTGTTTGAACGTAACTTCTTGATTTTGAGCTACACGACGGGCATTATTTTCAAATGGGTGAAGATACTCTGGAAGTCGCCAAACTCGAAAATAATCACCTTCACTGAGTCGTTGGGCAATACTTTCTGCATCGTTAGCAGGCGATCGTAAAGCTGGCAATCCTGAATTATATTGATTAATGCCAACAACTAAAGCATCTTTACTCATTAAACCTGTCCGAAAAGTAAGGTTCTACCTTGAACTACAAGTGCCCTACGTTAATTTCCGGACGAGTCTATTAATATGAAACTTTTTATAAAAATTCTGGAAAGCTAATCTATATTTTAACTAGCGTTTAACTATACTTAATCTTTTCCAAAACAACAACTATGTCAATTTTTATTACTAAATATCTCCCTTCATAACAATCACTTGTCCTTTGGTGGTGTAAATATTGGTCTGTCCCCATCAGAACCTCGCAACAAATAATTTGTTAATTGTTTACCTAACTCTTGTTCTTGTTTGGGATTAATAGGTATTGGCCAGCGAAGAGATTTGTAAAGTTCTAGGCGATACAAATCAAATGCTGATTCCAACAAGCTACAGTAGACACTTGCCGCATCAACTGCCCAATAATAAGCAAAGATTGCCCCCAGTAACCCAACAGGAACAGCCCACCAAGCCCAAACAGTCCATGCGATAAACAGCAAACTCCAGAACCAAAAACGACCTGCTGTGTTCAGATTTGACCGTGCTTCCTGTAATTCTTTCTTAACACCATCCGGTAATACTAGCCAGAGGCGAGACCAGCAAATTACAGCATCCAAGCCATACTTGTCATAAGGACGACTCTCAGCTGCTCTAAGGATATTACCTAACTTTGTCGGCATTAGCCTATTAAGTTGAGATGGAAATTGCATAAGTTGTCCATCCAGCGTTACATATTCCTCTAATTCCTTGTTAGTTATAACTTTTTTATCTTTTTTCTCAGCCAAAGCTTGCCAACACTTATCTTTTCGTGCAAATTCATACTCTTGTTGCTGTATCATCCAGCGTCGTAAAGGTTGCAACCAACGACACCAATAGCCTTCTAAAAATCTTAAAACAGATAAATCGAACCTTTGAACCACAAAAGCTGAGACAGCAATAATCAGCAAACCAGTTACCGTAACAGCAATTAGCAAAGATTCTGGTTGCTGTTTGAGCCAATCTTCCAAAGGTTTTCGACCAAAACGCCAGACCCAAGCTAATAGTCCTCCCATCCAAAAGACAAAAGCTGGTGTCAGTATATTTGCAGCCCAGTTTTCTGCAAGTTTTCCACCGAGACTTTCCAAAAATTTGGTTGGCATATTTGTATTACTGATCGGCAGCAATTAGCAGGACACTATGAGTAGGACAGATTGGTATAGTTGCTCCGATTACGCGACGATACCAAATATAATCGTCCCCTTGAGGACATATATACTTTTGAGCAGATATCGCTTGAGCTTGACCTGCAAGTTTCTCAAAACCTTTTGATACCTGCTTTTCACTAAGAAATTCAACTATCCAATTATAAGTATTTGGGTAACTTTTCAGCAGTTCTAAAATCTGCTCATGGACTTGCTGACCAGCTTTAGCTTGTGCCAGCAGTTCAGCCAATTGGCCGTCTACTTGAACTGCATCATCTCCTAAAAGTTCCTGAAGGAAAGGACGAATCGAACGGGCACAGTCCAAAACACCTTCAGGTTTAAACGCCATCATTGTAACCTCATTATGATATGATAGATATCTAATTGTAACTGTTCACAGGATTATTTTAGCTACCGCAAAAAATAGGTAGACATAGATAGTAAATTGAGAATCATGGATGTAAAGTGCCTCATTTAAGGAATTGGGCGTTGGTAAAAGTGTAATGAACTAAGCTGGCAGAGGAACTGTCCAAGACTTCAAATAGTGAAGCAGTAAATGGAGCGAACACTTCAACATCTCAACTGACTCTGCAATATTCATCTTGGCCATCAACGCTGCCGCTACTGGATTGTGTTGCGCTAGAAAATCACGCCAACTTAGGCGATTTAATTGAATTGCTGCAAACTGAAATTCCAGCACCTTAAAATCGGGAAACGTAACGCGATAATTTTGAGGTTCAGCGCGTTTTGGTTCATCAAAGGAAAAAATTACTACAGGATAAATTGGTAAATCATATTTTTCATGCAAGCGGGCAAAATATTTAAACATCCGTTTGGCAAATTCCGACTTAGTATAAGACTGATTTTCAACGTGAATTAAAAAATAAGTTTCCTGCTGCTGATAACGCACCTGTGCTAGCAAATCAATTTCTTTCTTTTCGCCAGACGTGACATCGGTAAACACCTCACGCATATTGTGGGTGGCTTGATTTAATACTTGCGACTTCATTTTTTATATTCCTCGTTTATTCTCAGTCATCTGAGAAAAGTAGCTTGAGGATATTTGTTCATAAAACTGCTAACTGTCAACATTAGCCAACTGGACAACTTATAAATTGCCATTTGGTCTAGCTGTTTCCAGATGAAGTCTTGTTAGGCTAACTGCTAAGGCAATCAGCTTTGAGTACCTATGGCTACCAAAACACTGACCAAACCTAAGCAAAGACAAAATTCTCAAAATCGCTCATGGGAAAACCTGACAGATCGCCGCAAACTCCGCCATATTGAAAACACGCTGGATAAAGCGATCGCATCCTCAATTCAGGATGATTCTATCCAGTCCCACGAAGACTTTAAAGCCTATGTAGAAAACTACAGCCAGGAATCAGGTAAAGCCCCCATTACTGTAGAACTCTGTGTAGGAGGTGGGGATGATGACGAGATTAGAGGCTATCGCTTCTACCTCACCAACGATCCCAACCACAGAACCAGTGGCAAGTACCTAATTAAAAACCTCGAAGGAATTACCAACAAAGATGAAAACTACTTCACCCCTTCTAACATTGCTGAAATTTGCGGTTTTGCTGAAACAGAACTAGACGATCTCGATGATGAATTAGAAGATGACCTGCTCGATTTAGATGAAGAAAATGAAGAAATAGATGATACAAACGACGAACTAGACGACCTATTAAATGATGATTTCAACACTAAACTTGACGACCTAGATGACTTAGGTAAAGAAGACGAGCCATCTGTTAGTCGTGTTAGCGCAGCCCAAACTAAAACTCAAGCCAAAACTTCAACTAAAACCCAAAGTAATTCTCAGCCTAAAACACAACCTAAAACTCAGGACAGAGCTAAGACCAATAAAACTGCTGCCAAAAACTCCAAATCTAGAGAACCTCTAGACGAAGCTTCGCGTTTAAGTGCCACAGCTGCCACCAATGGACGAGAAGTTAATGGGGTGAATTTGGCAGGCTTAACAGGACAACTGGCATCTCTGGGAATTGCAGTGGGACAAGGTGTTTTGGAACAGCTAGCAGCCGAAGCTGATGAAAAGCGGCTTGAACGAATTCTCAAAAAACTCCAACAACAGAATGACCGCGTAGATAACATAGCCAGTCGCTTGCAAGAAGCAAAGCCGGACTCACCAGAGTCTCAAAAGTCTCAAGATTTTCAAACTGTATCTGAAGAATCAGCCGCAGATAATCCACTGGCTGTAGCTGCTACCAAAATCGGCTCGAAAGTAGATAATCTTGGTGACAAACTAGACCCCAAATACCAATCACAACCATTTGAATTAAATAAGGATGCCAGCGTCAGCGAACAGCTTGACCAAATTGAAGCCTACCTGAAAGTTCTTTCCAAGCGACTTGACCGTTTAGAAATGGTAGTTAGCCGATTGGAAAAACAGATGGCAGCACCACAGAATAATTCTACTGTTGTCGAGTCAGAAACTGATGCAGATATTGTCCAACCTAACTCTGCTAACCAGCAACCAGCAGATGTTGACATTTTAGAACATTTGACGAAACGCCAAGCACAGCAACAGCAAGCTGCCTGTGCCGATGCTTTAGTGGGGTTTGCCAAAGTTGCTGGTGAGTTATTTGACCAATCACCCCAAGCAGGTATCGCCATTTCCAGTAACAAAACTTTATGGGTAGAAGCACAGGACAAGCAGGTAGCAATTGCCTTGGAAAATACCCAAGGTGAAACACTCTTTGCTGGTACTCGTACTCAGGGACAGTGGGCGATCGCACAAGACAATCTCAGTCCTGATGAAAAGACTGGCATCTGCAAACTCCCACAGTCGAAAGAAGAATACGCTCTCAAAGCCAGTACCCAAGCATTAATTCAAAAATTTCAAGAACAACTACCTAACCGATTTAACAGCAACGATGAACCGACATTCACCTGGACTGAAAAGGGCAAAGTCAAGTACGAGTTTGAAGTAGTAAAACTGCCCAATGATACACGGCTACTTCAAGGATTTAACCCTAATCGTAACGATGAACAAGTGCTTGATGCCGTTTTAGTACCAGGGCAGCCCCCAGAGATTTTGCAGTGTAGCATCCCCCTGCGTGAGATAGAAACGCTACTGGACAATCAGCAATCAACTCGCTCTACCCAAGCCCAGACTGATAAAGATACTGCAAGGCAACGCCAGAAACAAACTCAAAGAAAAGCCAGCAAACCAGAAATGCAAGTTTAATTCTACAAACGAGAACAAAAAAATGAACAACACAAAATCTCACATTTCTCAGTTAAAACTGCTGCCATCTCGTAAATTTTCAACCAACTTGAGAAACCTGAAAATCAACCGCATAGACTTACTTTTCATTTTACTATGTCTTGCGATTGGAATTTATTTGTTAGCTACCAAACCCATATTCGTCACTATTTTGGGATGTGCCACCATTGTTTTCTTGAGTATTAGGTACGTAATTCGGACAGTACCCATTCTAGAAAAGTATTTAGGTAGAAAAATTCGTTTCTGGCATATTGTTGCCGCCATTATCACTGTTACCGCTTTACTCGATACTTTTACAACTCCAGCCCAAGCTATTTTCTTAAGCGGGTTGGAAAGCTTCTTCAACAATTTAGCCCAACAAAGTTCCCAAGCCGGAGGCGGTTCCACTAGTACTTTGGATGCCAACGTTGTTGGTTTGACATTCAACCTCATCCGAGGTGCATTCTTGCTGCTGGTTGCTGCTGCTTCTCTATTTGCCTATAACCAAGCACAGCAAGGTAACGACTGGCGACCGATTGTTACTCAAGTTGGTTTAGCATTCTCCATCGTAATTGCAATTGATGTCATCACTTTCATATTTGTCGGTAATGGCACAGGAACAACAGCCATAAACTAAACCCAACTGGAATTTTATACCCACTAAATAAGAATTCAGAAGTCAGAAAATATTCGTCAGAATTCATCAGTGGGGGATGAGCGCGGAAAGTGGGAGCGGCAGCTTCCGCCGTTGGTATCTGTTAACTACTTAGTAGCCTGACTGTCTTCTAAGACTCGTTACTACGAAATTTGACCACTCAATAAGCTGTCGCACCTACAATTTGCACTTTTTGTCAACCGTAACCCATGATATATCGAGAATGTTTTGGAAAAGTAAAGACGCGACAGCTTATGCAGATTTAGTGTAGTGTTTCACCTTTTATTGATCCACCACTCCTACAGAATTCAGCATGGCTTCTGACTCCTGACTACTGAATCACTTATTGTTAAATAGGGCTATCAAAGATGGCAAATTCATAACATATTGTTCAGAAAATTTAGGCGGTGTCAGTTATTGAGAAATTTCGGAAAAACTTAAAAATACTGCTAATAGTTCGTCAAACCAACTTTGAGAGGTTAATGACAAGAATAAAATTCCTATTCTCCTCCTTATCTTCACTTGTTACTTCTTGGTTGACAGACTACTAATGCAGCACCAGAGAATTACACAAATATGGCACAAGACAATCGAGAATTCATCAAAGTCAATCGGATTTTGGGCAAGCAAGCCAGTATTGGGCCAATTCCGGCTGAACAGCTACTTCCTTGGATTGCCATCATTGTAGTTTGCTATGTTCTCACCAATGGTTTACTCAGTTTGGGTATGGGTTGGTTCTTTGCCACCTCATTCTGGCTAATTATCAGCTGGTGGATTCTCACAGGCAAACAGCCCCATCAGTTTTTAGATCGATGGCGTAATCCACCGGGGACAGAGTGGTGCAACAGCAACAGCATTTACATCTCACCGATTCCCGAATATCGACCTTGGTGGGTGCGTCGGCGTTACGCAGACTCGCAAGTGCAAATCCGATTTAAGCCGCTGATTGTACCGAATCAATATGGAGGCAAAAGTAAGTTCATGCCCTTCCAAAATGAAGTAAATATCTGCTGTATTGCAGAAATTAACCCTCTTTTGTCACTCTAGGCAGAGGAAAAATAGAAATAAGGGATATTG